>JBEAVJ010000141.1:0-3359 GCA_041160995.1 Actinomycetota bacterium
GTGCACGCTCCTTTCGCAATGATTGGATGTTGTAGACCAGAATTGGTGTGACCAAGATGAAGAGAACAACGGCTAGTGCTGAGCCCTTACCTTGATCAAATTGAACGAAGGTCTGTGAGTACATCTCATTTGCCAGCACGTTAGTACTGAAGTTTCCACCGGTCATAGTGCGAACGATGTCGAAAACTTTGAGTGCGCCGACAACACCGGTTGCAAGGACCACGATGAAGGTTCCCTTCACCATTGGGAAGGTGATGTTGCGGAATAAACGCCAACCGTGCGCGCCATCTAAAGCTGATGCTTCGACGATATCTGACGGTACGCCCTTGATTGCAGCGGACAAGATCACCATTCCGAAGCCCATTTGGGTCCACACATAAATAATCATTAATAAGAATGTATTGAGTGGCTTTGAAAGCATCCAGTCACTTGGTGTCATGCCGAAGAATTCAACAATGGCGCTGAGTAGACCAATTTGAACATCACCTGGTTCATTGAACTCGTAAACGAACTTGAAAATGATTGAAGCGCCAACAAAAGAGATCGCCATAGGCATGAAAAGCAGTGATTTTGGGATGGATTCATGCTTAATTCGATCCAGCATGATCGCTAGCAATAGACCCAGCGCTGCGGTAAATAGAGGAACAACCAAGATCCACAAGATTGTGTTGACCATGATTATTTTAATGTTTGGATCTTCAAGCATCCATTGGTAATTGCCCAAACCAATAAACTCATTTGAATCTGGGTTCATAAAGCTAAAGAGAATTGTTCGTACGCCAGGAATTACAAGTCCAGCAAGAAGTAAAACAAGTGCAGGCCCTAAGAGAATTACTAAAGCGATAGGGCGAGCTTTTTTACCATTTGCACGACCGGCAATTGCAAAGATAACTGCAAGTACAACGAAGAAAGCTCCGATTGCAGTAAAGACTGAGGTGAACTTAGGAATGTTTGTTGAAAGAAACTCTGACATTTTCTATCTCCACCTTTCTTTTATATGTAAATTGTTTTGAATCCTAAGTGCGGAGGAGGCCACCCGTAAAGGTGACCTCCTCCGTTATTACTTAGTTGCGCTTATTAGCTCTTAGGCCATGAAGCGTCGATTGCCTTTGTTACATCAGCAATTGACTTACCTTCACCGAACCATGCTGTGAACTCACGCCACATTGAACCTGCACCGACAGCAGCTGGCATTAAGTCAGATGCGTCGAATCCAAATGTTGACTTTGGATTTGCTAGGTATGTAGCAGCAAGCTTGTCTACCTGGTTCTTGTATGCAGCTAGAGGAACACCGCTGTTAGCAGAGATCCAGTTATCAAGCTGTACACGTGATGTAGCAAATGTTGCTGAAGATAGGTAAGCCTGTACTGCCTGTACTTCTGGACGTGATGAGAAAGCTGCTGTGAACTCTCCACCACCAACAACAGGAACAGTTACCTTTGAATTTGTAGCTGGTAGGTAGAACGCAAATGCATCACCTGTTGGTGAGATTGTTGCGCCTGATTCAGCAATGATATTTCCGTAGAAAGAAGCCTGCTGAAGCATCATGCAACCCTTACCGCCAGGAATATCCTTACCTGCATCCTGGAATGTAGTTGTTGCGATTCCCTTTACGTTTCCAACCCACTTAGGATTCTGCATCCATGATGCAACCTTCTGCATTGATGAAACGATACGTGGATCTGAGAACTTAATTGTGTGGTTAACCCAACCGTTGTATACAGCTGAACCGTGATCGCGTAGAACAATCTGCTCTACCCAGTCAGTTGCTGGCCAACCTGTTGCTCCACCAGAACCTAGACCGCCGCAGAATGCTGTCTTTCCATCTGCTGCCATCTTGTCTGCAAGTGCTGTCATCTGATCCCATGTTGTAGGAACTGTGTAACCAGCTGCCTTAAATTGCTTTGGTGAGTACCAAACAAGTGACTTCATGTTTGATCCGAATGGTGCAGCGTAGAACTTACCCTTAACTGTTCCGTACGCCTTCCATGACTTAGACCAGAACTTGTCAACGTTTGCTACAACAGCGCGTGGAGCTGTCTTTACTTTGCCTGTTTCAACAAGCTTTGCAAGAAGTCCTGGCTGTGGGATGAAGGCTAGATCTGGAGCGTTGTTACCCTTAACACGAACAGGTAGCAAGATCTTGATCTTTACACCTGTGCATGTTGTGAAATCTTTCCATGCTGACTGAAGTGTTGTTAATTCTGGTTCAAGAATTGAAGTAAAGATTGTTACTGTCTTGCCCTTTAGTCCCTTGTAACCTGTGAATGGATCACAGTTAACTGCAGCTGATGCTGAAGTTGTTGTTACAAGTGAAGCTACAAGAGAAAGAGCAGCTGCAGCGGTTACTGCAAGAAGACCTTTTCTTTTCATTTTTATCCTTAAGGGGTCAGCGGTCCGGGTTCCATCTGAAACCCGCGTCCCGTGGGTGAGGCAATTCTCGTGCGAGCGCCTTGCAGGAGCAAGGTCGTGAGCATGTAAAAGGTATGTATAACTACAACGATTTGGTAACTAGGGCAGGGTTCGAGCGTGGGATAGCCTGACCACATGAACCTCTTGGATCCAAACTCGGTTGTCTCAACCCTGGGCTTGGTCGGAGTCCTCGGAATCATCTTTATGGAGACCGGACTGCTTATCGGTTTAGTTTTCCCCGGCGGCGAGGTTGTTTTCTTAGCAGGAATCGCAGCCTCTGGTTCAGGAGCTGTGGCTTTGGGGGATGCCAAGTTATCTACCCCGTTGTTGTTTTCCTTGGCACCAATCGCAGCGATTGTTGGCGGTGAGGTTGGCTATTGGTTTGGAAAAAAGTATGGCCGCCCATTTTTTGATCGACCAGAAAGTCGTTTCTTTAATCAGAAGATGGTTCATAAGGTTGAAAAGTATTTAGCCACCTACGGACCACGCAAAGCTTTAGTTTTTGGTCGCTTTATTCCATTTGCACGAACACTGATTAATCCAACATGTGGCATTGCTAATTTAGATCGCAAGACCTTTTCAACCTGGAACGCGATTGGTGCAATTATTTGGACGCAGAGCGCGATGGGAATTGGTTACTTCTTGGGTGATGTATTTAAAGAAAATGGCAATTACTTCATAGTTGGAATCGTCGCCGTAATTGTTGTAGGTACTTCTATTCCACTGCTTCGTGAGATTTTTAAAGAGTGGCAGTCGAAACGTTACAGACCTAAATCAGATAGTTGATATGCGGCGCGGTATTCATAACCCGCCTCTTTAATCTTTGGCTCTGCGCCGCGTTCAACAATTACCGCAACACCAACAACAATTGCGCCTGCTTCAACTAACGCTTCGACAGCTGTAAGAACTGATCCACCTGTTGTAGATGTATCTTCAACAGCTAACAC
>JBEAVJ010000142.1:0-2933 GCA_041160995.1 Actinomycetota bacterium
CTTGTTGATGTAGCTCGCAAGAGCCTTGCAGCACTCTAAGTTCCAATAATGATTGAGAGCCTTAACTCGCCACATATTGCGCGAGTTAAGGCTCTTATTGGTTCCAGGGGAGTCAAAGAGAGAAAGAACGCGGGTCAATTTGTTGCAGAAGGTTTGCAATGTGCTCGCGAGGCCTTTGTCGCTAAGAGTGGCCCACAAGTAGAAACAGTTTACTTAACAGCCAATGGTCGCACTAAGGCTGAAGAGATCGCAGACCTAACTCAATTCAATACCGTTGATGTCAGCGATGAAGTGATGAAGCAAATGTCAGAAACCATTACTCCTCAGGGAATAATCGCTATCTGCACAATTCCTGTCACGCAGTTAGATTCCATCACACTCAATGGATCGCGCACATTCATTTATCTCTCCGAAGTTCAAGATCCCGGAAATGCTGGAACTATCCTGCGCTCTGCCGATGCCTTTGGTATGGATGCGGTGATTACTTCACCAGGCAGCGTTGATATGTACTCACCCAAGGTTGTGCGAAGTACCGCTGGATCGCTGTGGCACATTCCAGTGTTTCAATCGATTGCAGTTGAAGAGCTGATCAACAAAGGGGTTCGCGGATTCTCGCTCGGAGCAACTGGAAGTAAGAGTTTGAAGGATTACACACCATCAGGTGACACTGTTGCGATCTTCGGCAATGAAGCAAGGGGACTTACAACGAGCAACAATCTCACCGGTATCGAGACGGTGAATATTCCTATGCCGGGTAATGCGGAGAGCCTCAATTTGTCCGCTGCTGCCTCGATTGTTATGTATCACCTATCAAATATGCCGCGTTAATAAAGCAGTTCCCGATAGAGTTCTCCCTATGCGCGTAGTTCTCCCTATGCGCGTTGAGGAGATTTCAACCTGGGTTGAAGATGCCCGAAAGGCTTTCGCCTCCGCTACAGATCTAGATTCACTTAAAGTTGCACGTCTTGCTCATGCTGGTGACAAATCTCCAATCGCTCTAGCTTCTCGTGGTCTGGGCTCTCTGTCGCCTGAAGATAAAGCATCTTTTGGAAAGGTAATTGGCGATGCAAAAGCAGCAATCGCTCAGGCCCTTGCTGATGCAACCTCCCTTCTAGAAGCAGAACGAGACCGCAAGGTTTTGCTTGAAGAGGTTGTAGATATCACCTTGCCGGTCAATCGCTCTCATCGAGGTGGGCTGCATCCGATTTCAATCATCAAAAATGAGGTATCAGATTTCTTTATCGAACAAGGCTTTGCAGTAGAAGAGGGACCTGAACTTGAATCGGGTTGGTTGAACTTTGATGCGCTCAATATTCCCGCCGATCACCCAGCACGCACCATGCAAGATACATTTTTCATTGAACCGGTTGAATCTGGAATGGTGTTGCGTACCCACACATCACCAGTTCAAATTCGCACGATGCTCACACAGCAACCACCGATTTATGTGGTTTGCCCAGGACGCACCTTCCGCGCAGATGAGCTGGATGCAACGCACAGTCCCGTGTTCCACCAAGTCGAAGGCCTTGTTATCGATAAGGGAATCACGATGGCCCACCTCAAGGGCACCCTTGATAACTTCGCCCGTCACATGTTTGGTCCAGATGTAACTACACGTCTTCGTCCATCCTTTTTCCCATTTACTGAGCCAAGCGCCGAAGTAGATATTTTCTTCAACAATCGCTGGATCGAATGGGGCGGTTGCGGAATGGTGAATCCCAAGGTTTTAGCAACCTGCGGAATTGATACAGATGTGTATAGCGGCTTTGCCTTCGGTATGGGTCTTGAGCGAACTCTTATGGTTCGTCACGGAATTACAGATATGCATGACATTGTCGAAGGCGATCTACGTTTCACGCGTCAGTTTGGAGTTGGCCTGTAATGCGCGCTCCTCTATCGTGGATCAAAGAGTTTATAGATATTCCAGCATCAGTTACAGCTGAACAAATCTCTGACGGGCTTATTCGTGTTGGTTTTGAGGTTGAAGAGATCATCAAGCAAGGTGCCGATTTAACAGGGCCACTGAAGTTTGCCAAGGTGCTCTCTATTGAAGAGATCACTGAGTTCAAAAAGCCGATTCGCTATGTAGGCCTTGATTGTGGCGAGGGTGAAACCCGTTATGTTATTTGCGGAGCGACTAACTTTGCAGTGGGGGATTTAGTTGTAGCAGCTCTTCCTGGAGCGGTTCTTCCTGGTGATTTCAAAATCGGTGCACGTGAAACGTATGGCAAAACCTCAAATGGAATGATTTGCTCAGCACGCGAGCTTGGAATTAGTGATGACCATGAGGGCATTATGGTTTTTGCTGAGGGCGAGGTCGCGATCGGTGCAGATGCGATCGAAGCGCTGCAGATCAATGATGTGATCTTCGATGTAGCGGTTAATCCTGATCGAGGATATGCGTTGAGCATTCGTGGAATAGCTCGCGAGGTTGCAGGGTCGCTAGATTTGAAGTTCACCGATCCCGTAGATGCATTACGTAACCTTAAGTTTGAGGAAACCGGTAAGGGAGTAAAAGCCACAATCGGCGACAAATCATCTGCTTCTGTGTTCTATCTACGCACCCTTTCAAACTTTGATCCAAAAGCAACAACACCAATCTGGATTCGCCGCCGTATCGAGAAAATGGGTATGCGTTCTATCTCCTTGGTCGTAGATATAACCAACTATGTGATGCTCGAGCTTGGTCAACCACTACACGCATTTGATAAATCTAAAATCAAGGGTGGGTTGACCATCAAGCGCGCGAGTTCTGTGCAAAAGTTCAAAACTCTCGATGGAGTAGAACGTACATTGGACCCTCAAGATTTGATGGTCTCTGACGATGATCAACCTTTAGCTCTAGCCGGAACTATGGGTGGCCTCTCTTCAGAGATCACTGAGACAACAACTGAGATCGCTTTAGAAGCGGTTCACTTTTGCCCTGTATGTAT
>JBEAVJ010000143.1:0-3502 GCA_041160995.1 Actinomycetota bacterium
GGTAAATCAAATGTTGAATCAGTTGCAATAGGTCTGCAGAGATCTGCACGAATAATTACAGCAGCAGCGGTGCTGTTGGCAGTGGTGTTCGGTGCATTCGTAACCAGCGGTGTGACATCAATTAAAACCATGGGATTTGGTGTTGCTCTTGCCGTTATGTTGGATGCAACCATTGTTCGTGGCCTTCTGGTCCCAGCGTTGATGCGCCTCTTTGGCGAAAACAACTGGTGGGCACCTAAGTGGATGCAACGATTTACCTTGCGACACTAATCTCGCGTACCCTTAGGCCATGGATCTAATCGCTTCCCTTCAATGTGCAGATCAGCCTGGCATCGTTCATGCGATGACATCGGCGGTTCTTAATTGTGGTGGAAACATTATCGAGAACCAACAGTTTACCGATCCGACGACAAATCAATTTGGTATGCGTACCCGTTTTGAAACCTCCCAAGGTATAGATGGTGCTCATAAGAGTTTGAATGAAGGACTTTCAAAGTTCAATCCTTCTCTGCATATTCGACCAACAGCTCAAAAGCCTCGCGCATTAGTTATGGTGACCAAGGAGAGCCATTGCTTGCGAGACCTTTTGTACTTAGAGGAGCTTGGCGAACTCAATATTGAGATTCCAATGGTGATCTCTAATCACGAAGAGCTGCGCTCATTGGTTGAATCACATGGAATTGAGTTTTTGTATCTTCCTGTTGAGACAGGTACTAAGTCGGCGCAAGAGGCTGAGATTTTGAAAAAGATTGAAGAGTTAAAGATTGATTTTGTTGTCTTGGCTCGCTACATGCAAATTCTTTCTGAAAACTTCTGTAACGCATTGCCAGGCAAGATCATCAACATTCATCACTCATTCTTGCCAGGATTTAAGGGCGCTAAGCCTTACCACCAAGCACATGAACGTGGAGTAAAGATCATCGGCGCATCAGCGCACTTTGTAACCAGTGACCTTGATGAAGGGCCAATCATTGAACAAGATGTTGCGCATGTAACGCACAATGCTTCAGCTGAAGAGTTGATCGCGATAGGCCGCGATATTGAGCGTAGAGTTCTCGCCAAGGCCGTGAAGTTATATGCAGATGACAAGATTTTCATTGTTGGGAAACGTACTGTTGTTTTTGCTTGATGGTGTCCCCGGCGGGAGTTGAACCTGCGACCTACCGCTTAGGAGGCGGTTGCTCTATCCACTGAGCTACGGGGACCTATCGTTGTAATTACTTCATAACAATGCCCAATCTTGTCATGAATAAAGTGAAGGGGTAGACTTCCAAATCTAACGAAAAGGAAGTTATTCCCTCATGAGAGGCCAACAATGAAGGCGCTAGTTATAGGCGCGGGCGGAGTTGGCAGAGCTATTGTCAATATCGCATCACGTAAATCATTTATTTCTCAAATGGTTGTCGCTGATCGAACTCTGTCACGCGCGGAAGAAGCAGTTACCCGAGTCAAGGATTCACGATTTTCAGCAGCGGAGGTGAATGCTATCCGTGCGTTGATTCGCAAGGTAAAGCCTGATGTAGTCGTTAATGCCGTTGATCCACGTTTTGTTATGCCAATTTTCTTGGCCTGCGAAATCGAAAACACAAATTACATCGATATGGCGATGTCACTTTCACGACCTCACCCACATTATCCAAACTCTGAAACAGGCGTAAAACTTGGCGATGAGCAGTTTGCCCGTGACTGGAACTGGGGAGAGCGACAGATTTATGCTCTCGTAGGTATGGGTATCGAGCCAGGTATGAGCGATGTCTTTGCGCGTTACGCCGAGGATCATCTCTTCAGCCGCATTGATTCATTTACGATCTTTGATGGTTCAAACCTAACTGTTGAAGGTTATGACTTCGCTCCATCATTTTCGATTTGGACAACAATCGAAGAGTGCCTCAATCCCCCACTAGTTTGGGAGGATGGCCGCGGTTGGTACACAACTGAACCATTTAGCGAGATCGAAGTATTTGATTTCCCTGAAGGAATCGGGCCTGTTGAGTGTGTCAATGTTGAGCATGAAGAGGTTGTACTAATCCCGCAGAAAGTTGATGCAAAAAAGGTTAACTTTAAGTACGGACTCGGCGCACAGTTCATTACAACTTTGAAGACAATTCATATGTTGGGAATGGATCGTAAAGACCATGTAGATGTTCAAGGTATTCAGGTTTCACCTCGCGATCTACTTGCTGCAGCGTTGCCTGATCCAGCAACACTTGGTTCGCGCATGAAGGGCAAAACTTGCGCAGGTGCGCTCGTTAAGGGCCTCAATAAAGAAGGTAAGCCTTACGCTTGCTACATGTATAACGTGGTTGATAACGAGTGGTCGATGGCTGAATACGGCGATCAAGCTGTTGTTTGGCAGACCGCAGTGAACCCAGTTATCGCTATGGAGCTTATTCATAAGGGCATTTGGAAGCCTGAAGGAGTTGTTGGACCAGAATGGTTTGATGCAAAGCCATTCTTGGATCTACTTCCTTCTTATGGAACTGAGTGGAAGATTCGTGACGAAGACCCTTCAGGAATCATTGTTTGATTAAATGAATAATTCATTCGATGTCGTAGTGATCGGATCAGGTTTTGGTGGTTCGGTCTCTGCGCTTCGATTGCGCGAAAAGGGTTATTCCGTTGCAGTTCTTGAAGCTGGACGTCGTTTTGAAGACAAGGATTTTCCCAAGACTTCCTGGCGACTAAACAAATTTCTCTTCGCTCCAAAACTTGGGTTGTACGGAATTCAACGAATTCATGTTCTACCCGATGTATTGATTCTTAGTGGTGCAGGTGTTGGCGGTGGATCGTTGGTCTATGCCAACACCTTGTATCAACCTGGTGATGATTACTTCAATGACAAACAGTGGGCAGCGATTACCAATTGGAAGAAAGAGCTCGAGCCTTGGTTTGATCAAGCTCGGCGGATGTTGGGTGTAACTGAGAACCCTTACTTTTCAAATAGCGATCAGGCAATGAAGGATGTGGCCCATGAAATGGGAGTTGGCCATACCTTTCAAATGGCACCACTTGGCGTTTTCTTTGGTGAAGGAAAGGGAGTAGCCGCTAAAGATCCATTCTTTGGAGGTGTCGGCCCAGATCGAAATGGTTGTCAGCAATGTGGCTCTTGCATGACCGGCTGTCAATTCAATGCGAAAAATACTTTGCCAAAGAACTACTTAGGGCTCGCAGAGTCTGCAGGTGCGCAAGTTTTTCCAATGACAACAGCAACCAAAGTTCAGCAACTTAAGGATGGGCGTTGGAAGATCACAACAACCAAGACAAATGATCCATTTGGTTCACGAGGTAAAACATTCTTTGCCAATGAGGTAATTGTTGCTGCTGGTACCTACAACACTCAAAAACTGCTTCATAAGATGAAGGACTCTGGAGTTTTACCTCTGATGTCAGATCGATTAGGTGATCTTTCACGAACAAATAGTGAAGCGCTCACCGGGGCGATGATGAAAAATACAGATATAGATTTCAGTCAAGGAAGTGCAATTACATCCTCATTCTTCCC
>JBEAVJ010000144.1:0-2649 GCA_041160995.1 Actinomycetota bacterium
GCTAAGGATCGTTTCCTAGCTGCATACAAGTCAAAGGACACAGCACTTCTTAAGAAGATGGGTAAGGTGTGGTCTGAGGATTACACAATTACAACAATCAACAAGAGCACAAACCCATTGCTTCTAATCAGCAACGGTGGCTTCATGGTTGATAACGCTGTGCCAAAGACTTCACTTACTATGAAGTTAAACCCTCGTTACAACTCAGGTCCAAAGATGTCAGGATCAATTGACACAATCGTGTTCAAGGTCATCACAGATGGAACTGCTGCTGTACAGGCACTTGCAAATGGTGAGCTTGATATCTACGCAGGACAGGCGACAGCAGATGCTGTAGCTGCACTGAAGAAGATCACAAACATCAACGTCACAGGTGGCGAGCAGGCTGTTTACGAGCACTGGGATCTCCACTACGACAGCGTCGAGGGTGAGCCTCCATACTCAGGTATCTTCTCTGTAAAGGGTGGCGCGAAGGCTAAGGCTCTTCGTCAGGCATTCCTACTAGCTCTACCTCGCAACGAAATCATGGAGAAGTTGATCGCTCCAATCAACGGAGTAACAACACCTCTATGTACAACTTGGGTTGCACCAGGAACTGCTGCATACGACAAGATCTGTGCTGTTAACGGTTCAGCGTTCTACACACGTGGAACACAAGAGACACGTAACAAGTCAGCGCTTGCATTGGTACAGAAGTGTAACTGTAAATGTTCTTGTTCCAGGTGGAAACGCACGTCGTGCGGCTCAGTTCGCGCTTGCAAAGGCAAACTTGGCAAAGGTCGGCTTTAACCTAGTTGGCGATGTCCAATCAGGTTGGGGTGGATTGCTTGGTAACGGAAAGTATGACGCGTTCTTCTTCGCATGGGTTTCAAGCTCAGTGCTACAGAAGCAGTCATGTTCAGTTCTAGAGACAACAGGCGGATCAAACTACGTTATGGGTTACTCCAATAAGGTTGTAGACCGTGTCTGTGAAGAACTCGATGTTGCTGCAAAGGATTCAATTCTTCTGCAGAAGTACATCACCGCTGACCGTGCATTGTTTGCAGATGCTGTAACTCTTCCGGTCTTCGTTCACCCAGGTGTTAACGCAGTTAACAAGAACCTTAAGGGTGTAAAGCCAGCTCCATTGTCACCACAGTTGACATGGAACTACTGGGAGTGGTCATACTAAGGATTAAACCCCTTAGTTAGTTCTACTAATTCAGTCCATTGGACGCTCGGAGATCAATCTCCGAGCGTCCTTTGGCTGTATAGTCTGCTAACTCTTTGATATTCAACTTGCTTCGAAAGGAATACGTAACAAATGACAGCCTTTATTCTTAGACGGCTTGGAGTTTTAGGCGTCATTCTCTTTGGATCAAGTTTTCTTTTGTACAACTTGGCCGCGCTTTCAGCCGACCCTCTAGAAGAGCTTCGTTTAAGTACAGATCCTTCACGAGATGCACAAATCGCGGCATTGACCCGTGAGCTTCAATTGGATGTTCCAGTTCCACTACGTTATTTCTTGTGGCTCAGAGGAGTCTTTGGAATCTTTGTTGGTAACCCAAATTTTGGAACAGGTCGCGATGGTTTAGCGGTCCTTGATTCCTTGGCTATTGCAATCCCGGTAACTCTTCGCCTCGTAGCTGCAGCCACAATCTTGGCCGCTGTGCTCGGCATCATGATCGGTATCGTTACGGCTCTTCGTCAATACAGTCGCTTTGACTACTCAATGACATTTATTGCATTCCTTTTGTTCTCTCTTCCTGTTTTCTGGGTTGCGGTTCTTCTTAAGGAGTACCTAGCAATCTCCTTCAACAACTTCTTGGTGGATCCGCAGATACCCATTAATTGGATTATAGGAATTGGCCTCGTTACCGGCTTGTTTTGGGCATCAGTCATCGGCGGTTCCCGCAAAACATTTTGGACTACCTATGGAGTCGCCTTTGTTATTTCAAGTTCCCTTGTAGCAATTCTTGGCTCTATCGGGTGGCTTCTTGATCCATCACTGGGCCCAGTTGTCGTGTTACTACTTTCCATCGGAATTGCATTTGGAGTTACGCAGCTTTCAGTGGGACTTACAAACAAGGCTGCACTTCGTGCATCTTTGGTGATGGCCGGGCTTTCAATCGTTGCCTTTTACCCAGCTAACTGGGTCTTTGATAACTATCCAGGAAATTTCAGCATTTTCCTTATGATCTGCGTATTAATTACCACCGCTGTCTTTGTTGGCCTTGCATTTTCAAAGATCGACCGCGCTCCTATTGTTCGTACCACGATCATCACTGCAGTACTTTCTGCCGGTCTCGTTTTGGTTGATAAATTCATGCAAACCTGGAAGCCATACATGCAAACAGATGCGGTGAATTACCGCCCTGTTCCAACCGTAGGTGAGCGAAGCGACCTCATGGGTGACACCGATTTCTGGATCACTAGTTTGGATATTGTCACGCACTTATTCCTGCCAACACTTGCACTAACTTTGATTGGTTTTGCAGGATACATTCGATTTGCCCGTGGAACCCTGCTTGAAGTTCTCAATCAAGATTACATTCGCACTGCACGCGCCAAGGGTCTATCCGAGCGTACCGTGATTATGCGCCATGCTTTCCGTAACACAATGATTCCAATGGCAACAATCTTGGTTGCAGATTTTGCTGGCGTGATTGG
>JBEAVJ010000037.1:0-5901 GCA_041160995.1 Actinomycetota bacterium
CACCAGAAGGATCAACCCATGTTTTGGATGGGCGGACGATTAGCAACAGATCTTGTTGAGATCTCCAACGACCCTTCCTGTTTGGATGATGGAGATTTCTGGGCCGTCTCCACAACCTTTGAAGGAGTCTTTACCGCCGCCAAATTTGCAACAGTTACTAATTCTGAATTTCCTGAAGCACCGTGGAGCGCGGTCACTTCAGAGTGGCAGAGCGCACCGGACCAGTCCGGATACATTGACTATGTAGAGCGAATTCGCGAGTTAATTGCCCAAGGTTGGGTGTATCAAGTCAATGCCTGTCGCGTACTTGCTGCAGAGGATGCAAACGACAATTTACGAGGCTTGTTTACCGGAATTTTGCGTAACAATCCCGCACCATGGGCTAGCTATCTAGAGGTACCCAATCTCAATATTGCCTCTGCTTCTCCCGAATTGTTCCTCGAAAGATCTGGTTCGAGGGTCAAGACTTCTCCCATCAAAGGTACGCAGTCATTGGGTGCTACCGAATTCGGCGTTAAAGACCGCTCGGAGAACATCATGATCGTTGATCTCATGCGCAATGATCTAGGAATGATTTGTGAAAGTGGATCTATAGAAGTGACGCAACTTCTATACAGTCAAGATCATCCGGGCTTACAGCATTTGGTCTCTGATGTTGAGGGAGATCTACGCCATGGAATTTCCTGGAAAGAAATTTTAGAAGCTATTTCACCACCTGGATCGGTTAGCGGCGCTCCAAAATCTTCTGCGTTATCGACTATCTCTGAGAATGAAAAACCGCGCGGACCGTATTGCGGAATTCTCGGTTGGGTTCAAGGCGATCGAGCACAACTGTCAGTTGCTATTCGTATTTTTTGGAAGGATGAGAAGCTCAATTTTGGAACAGGTGCCGGAATTACCTTTAGTAGTGATTCGCTCAATGAATGGGAAGAAACAGAATTGAAAGCTGCTCGCCTGATAAAGATTGCTGCGGGGCTGCAACAATGAAGGTGATTCATAATGGCGATTTAGTTGAGCTTGCCAATAGTCCCTGTAATGAATTGGGTTGGATGGATGGCGCAGGAGTCTTTGAAACAATTAAAACCGTTGAAAACATTCCGTGGGCACTTTCCCGTCATATGCGGCGAGCGGTTGCAAGTTGCAAACAGCTAGGAATATCGATTGCAGGTGAAGAGCAGGTGCGTGCCGCCGTTGCGCTTCTTTGCGAAACGCAGCGATACCCGAACGGACTCCTACGAATCTCCTTTGGAAGTGATGGAAACTGGTCAGCGGTCCACCTTCCCTACACGCAAATACTTGAACCCGCCTCAGTTGTAATCTTTAGCGATCGAATATCTGTAGATGGGCAACCGGTAAAGAGTTATCCATACACACATAGGTTGGATATTTTAAACTCTGTCAAGGCTCAAGGTTTCGACGAGGCGATAATTGTGAATGAGGCGGACAGAGTGTGCGAGGGTGCTGTTACTAATCTGCTCCTGAAGATTGATGGAAAATGGTTGACCCCGCCTATAAGTGATGGTGTTCTTGCTGGTGTCATGCGGGCTTTAGTCGTTGAGTACTGCGGCGTTGCAGTAAAAAGTATTGAGGTCGCAGATTTAGCTCGCGTTGATTCAGCATTTCTCTTAAGCAGTCTTCGAATAGCCCAGCCCGTCTCCTCAATCAATGGAAGGATGTTGGAGCAATCACCGCAATTTCAGGCAGAAATTGAAGCGATGGCGGTGCGGACTTCGGTAGGCTAGCCACATGGCTCAGATCTCGATCACCGTTGATGGTGTTGTCCACCAAGTAGAAGCAGATCAACGCCCCACCCACATCTTTGCCGAGAGTAAAGATGTAGTTGTTTGCCGCGTCAATGGGGTGCTAAAGGATTTGTGGACAGAACTTGCTGAGGGCGATGTTGTTGAATCTGTTCTGATCTCCTCGCCAGATGGCCTAGCTGTATTGAGACACTCAACTGCACATGTCATGGCGCAAGCTGTGCAAGAGGTTTATGCAAATACCCGCCTTGGAATAGGACCTCCAATTAAAGATGGTTTCTATTACGACTTTGATCCCGAGAACACATTTAATCCAGATGATTTAGTAAAGATTGAAAGCGCAATGCGCAAGATTGTTAAAGAAGGTCAACGTTTCCGACGTCGCGTAACCACCGAAGCCGATGCTCTCAAAGAGTTGGCGCACGAGCCATACAAATGTGAATTGATCGGAATCAAGGGCCCCGCAGGGGAAGAGGCTTCAGTTGAAGTGGGTGGTTCTGAGCTAACGATCTATGACAACTTAGGTCGCGATGGAAACCCTGTGTGGAGCGATTTATGTCGTGGTCCACACCTTCCATCTACTAAGCACATCCCTGCCTTTAAGTTAATGCGCACTGCTGCTGCCTATTGGCGTGGATCTGAGAAGAATCCAATGTTGCAACGAATTTACGGAACTGCGTGGCCTTCGCAAGATGAGTTAAATGCCTACCTAGAGTTACTTGCGGAAGCGGAAAAACGTGATCACCGACGTTTAGGAACAGAGTTAGATTTATTCTCATTTCCTGAGGAGATTGGATCTGGTTTAGCGGTATTCCATCCGAAGGGTGGCATTGTCCGTCGCGCCATGGAGGATTACTCACGCATCCGTCACGAAGAAGAAAACTACGAGTTTGTTTACTCTCCACACTTAACTAAAGCTGCGCTATTTGAAACTTCAGGCCACCTTCAGTGGTATGCCGATGGAATGTATCCACCCATGATCCTTGATGAAGAGCTCAATGCCGATGGCACGGTAAAGCGTGCAGGTCAGCAGTACTACATGAAGCCGATGAACTGTCCTTTCCATAACTTGATTTACAAATCTCGTGGACGCTCCTATCGCGAACTCCCATTGCGACTCTTTGAATTTGGAACTGTTTATCGTTATGAAAAATCAGGTGTACTTCATGGAATTACACGGGCGCGCGGCTTCACACAAGATGATGCCCACATTTACTGCACTAAAGAACAGATGGTGGGTGAGTTAGATTCATTGCTGACCTTCGTTCTTAATTTGCTTCGCGACTACGGATTAAATGATTTCTATCTAGAACTTTCAACAAAGAATGAAGAGAAGTTCGTTGGTGAAGATGCTGATTGGGCGGAGGCCACTGAAGCTTTGCGCAAAGCAGCAACTGCACAGAAACTCGAACTGGTTCTTGATGAAGGCGGAGCAGCTTTCTACGGTCCTAAGATTTCTGTTCAAGCCAAGGATGCAATTGGTCGAACATGGCAGATGTCGACCATTCAAGTTGACTTTCAATTACCTCAGCGATTTGAACTTGAATACTCAGCAACTGATGGCACACGTCAGCGTCCTGTGATGATTCACCGTGCTTTGTTCGGATCTATTGAACGCTTCTTTGGAGTTCTCACCGAGCACTACAGCGGAGCCTTTCCACCATGGTTAGCACCTGTTCAAGCCATTGGTATTCCAGTTGCCGATACCTTTGCAGATTATTTGGGTGATGTCATGACGCAGATGCGTAAAGCAGGTATTCGCGCTGAATTAGATGGCTCAGATGATCGCATGCAGAAAAAGGTTCGAAACGCCCAAATGCAAAAGATTCCATTTATGGTTATTGCGGGTGAAGAAGATCAAAAGGCAGGTGCGGTTTCATTCCGATATCGCAATGGCGAGCAGAAAAATGGAATTCCAATTGCAGATGCGATCGCTGAAATTAAAAAGGTAGTCGCTGAACGAACACAGGTGTAGTTAGTGAGCCATGAGATTAGCGGTGCGGGTATGCCCGACGGTTGGCAGCGCTTATGGGCGCCCCATCGCTTGGAGTATCTGCGCGGAGAGAACCGACCCCTAGAAGGAAATACTGTTTCATGTCCTTTCTGTGAGATCCCTTCAATGAATGATCAAGAGGGGTTGATAGTTCATCGCGGAACTACCGCTTATGTTGTGATGAACCTTTACCCATACAACCCAGGACATCTTTTGGTGTGCGCCTTTAGGCATGTAGCTGATCTGACTGATCTCAGCGAAGAGGAAAGAAATGAAATCTCCGAACTAACATCGCATGCAATGAAGACGGTTCGCAAGGTTTCATCGCCCGAAGGATTTAATCTGGGAATGAATCAAGGAGCGATTTCGGGAGCTGGAGTAGCTGCACACATTCATCAACATGTAGTCCCACGTTGGAGCGGGGATGCTAACTTCATGCCCATTATTGGTAAAACAAAGGTATTGCCTCAACTGCTGCACCTGACTCGAGATGAGATCGCAGCTGCTTGGTAACTAGTTAAGTTGGCCGATGTACCGATTCACAATATCAACACCGATACCTTTCTCAATCCATAACGGAATCGCTGGAAAAAGTAATCCTGCAGGAAATGCTTGATCTCCTGAACTCTGCACCAATTCCAGATACTCGTCCCTAAACTCTTGAACAAGAGTTTGATGTTCCGGTTCGCTCATATGTATTGCCGGAGGGGTCGTTGAATAATCAATGATTGTTAGATCCTCCAAAGAGATAAGAGCAATGGGTAAACCTGCTTCATCATGCAACACCAGGAAAGGTGTAGCCATCGGAGAGAAAACTCTGTTTGCAATCATTACCGCATCATCAAAATCAGCTTCTTGTTTCTCCAAATGGGTAACAACGACTAGACGAGGAATCTGAAACTCATCGAGTTCGGCCCACAGTGCAATCGTTTCTTGATCCACACCAGCAGAAGGATTGATGGCAAAAATCGCCAAATCGCTGTCGCTGTGAACTTCTTGGGTATAAACGGCACCAAAGGTTTCCGCAACCAACTCAGGCTCAGCGCTGGCGTGTCCGTAGACATGAATCATGGCCTTGGTGATTTGTGTTTGCACTGGCTCAGCCTACGATGGTCCTTGATGTTAAGCGCACGTTTAAAGCCAGCGGTCACTCGGGTAATTACCCCGGTGGCGGCCTTCGCCCTTCGCCGAGGTGTCACACCAAACGCAGTCACTTGGGTAGGAGCGATAGGGGTAGTTATATGTGCCTTGTATTTCTATCCCCGCGGAGAATTTTTCGTAGGAACTCTGGCTATCTGCATCCTCGCCTTGAGTGATCTTTTCGACGGGACTATGGCGAGGTTATCTAGCTCAGGTTCTAGTAAGTGGGGTGGTTTTTTAGATTCCACCATCGATCGTATAACCGACTCCTCAATTTTGTTGGGTGTGTCGATTTATCTCATTGATCGAGGGGATGCATTGTCGTATGTAGTTCTAGTTACCTTGGTGACAGGAATGCTAGTTCCCTACATACGTGCCAAGGCTGAAAGTTTTGGAATCTCGTGTTCGGGCGGATTAGCAGAGCGCACCGAGCGATTGATCATTTCCTTAGCGGCAATTGGTTTCGATGGACTAGGAGTTCCATACGTTCTAGCTGTTGGAATGTGGACCCTGGCCGTTCTTGGTTTGTTCACCGTGTTACAAAGAATGCTTATCGTGAAGCGAGCGAAATAAAGTGAAGGACAATTTAGCCGCCTATCTGTACTTCATCGGATGGCGCATAGTGAGATGGTTACCCGAGAAATCTACGTACAGACTGTTCTATAAGATCGCAGATATTCTTGTTAAGCGAAATGGAAAAAGCGTCCAAAGATTGCGTTTAAATCTATCCCGTACTCAACCGGGAATCACTTCACTCAACTTGGATTTACTAGTCATCGATGCAATGCGTTCATACATGCGCTACTGGTGTGACACCTTTCGATTCCCAGATTGGTCTAAGCAACGCGTGGTTCAAACCGTTGCGGTAACTAATGAGCATTTGCTGATGGAAGCAATCGCCGCCAAGACTGGAGTAATTGTCGCTCTGCCACATGCAGGCAATTGGGACCATGCAGGAGCGTATTTCTGCGCCAAGGGAGTTCCCTTGGTAACGGTTGCAGAACGACT
>JBEAVJ010000038.1:0-5856 GCA_041160995.1 Actinomycetota bacterium
GCATCTGTCTTTGCTTGAACATTTTTAGAAAATTCAATTTGCAAACGTCGAGGTAAATCAAGATGGTGCTCATTCTTCATTAAGTAAGCAACACCGCCCTTACCTGATTGTGAGTTCACACGAATCACAGCTTCATATGAGCGACCAATATCTAATGGATCAATAGGCAAGTAAGGGATAGCCCAGGTGTGATCACGCACCTCTTTACCTGCAGCCTTTGCATCACGTTCTAAGTGATCGAATCCCTTTTTAATAGCATCCTGGTGTGAGCCAGAGAAAGCGGTAAACACGAGATCTCCACCGTAAGGGTGGCGTTCAGGAACACGTAATTGATTTGCATATTCAACGGTGCGACGAACCTCATCGATATTTGAAAAATCAATATGTGGGTCAATGCCATGTGTAACCATGTTGAGACCAAGGGTTACCAGACACACATTTCCGGTGCGCTCACCATTTCCAAAAAGCGTTCCTTCGATGCGATCAGCACCTGCTAAATAGCCAAGCTCTGCCGCTGCAACTCCGGTGCCTCGATCATTATGAGGGTGAAGGGAAACAATCACGCTGTCGCGATTATTTAAGTTACGACACATCCACTCGATTGAATCGGCGTACACATTTGGCATCGCTAATTCAACGGTTGCTGGAAGGTTCATAATCGTCTTCCACTGCGGGGTTGGCTTCCAGACATCATTAACGGCGTTACAAACTTCGACCGCAAACTCAAGCTCGGTACCTGTATATGACTCTGGTGAGTACTCAAAGGACACCTTGGTCTCAGGGACAGTTGTCATCAGGTCTAAACAGATCTGAGCTGCATCTGTTGCAATCTTCTTGATGCCCTCTTTATCAAGACCGAAAACCACACGGCGCTGCAAAGTAGAAGTCGAGTTGTATAGGTGAACAATCGCCTGCTTTGAACCCTTGATAGCTTCAAAGGTACGGACAATTAAAGCCTCGCGAGCCTGCGTTAAAACCTGAATAACAACATCATCGGGAATCAAGTCCTCTTCGATAATCTTGCGAACAAAATCAAAATCTGTCTGGCTAGCACTTGGAAATCCAACTTCGATTTCCTTGTAACCCATTTCAACGAGAAGTTTGAACATCGCTAATTTGCGAGGTGTATCCATTGGATCAATAAGTGCTTGATTTCCATCGCGAAGATCTACCGAGCACCACTTCGGTGCTTTTGTAATCTTTTTGTTAGGCCAGGTGCGATCGGCAAGATCTACCGGATGAAATGGCGCATAACGATGCACAGGCATCTTTGACGGTACTTGGCTTGGGAAGTTCACGGGTACACGGTAACGCGAAGGCTAAAGGACTGGCAAGTAACGATTGAGTTCAAATGCGCTTACTTGTCTACTGTACTCAAGCCACTCTGCACGCTTATTGCGAAGTACATACTCAAATACATGCTCGCCTAAGGTCTCGCGTACTAACTCACTTTTTTCCATCTCAATAATTGCTTCATTGAGATTTGAAGGCAGAGCTACTGGATTAGTTGAATCACTCAAAACATACTTTTCTTCAACGCCCTTGAGTCCTGCAGCAAGCATTACTGCATATGCGAGATATGGATTACATGCGGTGTCTGGAGAACGGAACTCGATGCGTGTTGAGTTCTCCTTCTTTGGCTTGTACATCGGAACGCGTACTAGTGCGCCACGATCACTTTGCCCCCAGTTAGCAAAGGCGGGTGCTTCTCCCCCACCATGTAAACGCTTGTATGAGTTCACCCATTGATTTGTAATCGCAGTTATTTCAGGTGCGTGCTTAATTAATCCTGCAATAAAGCTACGTCCAATAGCGGAGAGATTGAACTCTGCTGTTGGATCATAGAAAGCATTATCTTCACCCTTAAATAGTGAAACGTGGGTATGCATTCCGCTACCTGGATGATCGGTGAATGGTTTTGGCATAAATGAGGCATGGAAGCCTTGATCCATCGCAACCTCTTTTATGACATGACGGAAGGTCATGATGTTGTCAGCAGTTGTTAATGCATCTGCATATCGAAGATCGATTTCCTGTTGGCCTGGTGCACCTTCGTGGTGTGAGAACTCAACACTGATGCCCATTGCTTCAAGCAAAGTAATCGCTTGGCGGCGGAAGTCATGTCCCACCGCTGCTGGCGTGTGATCGAAGTAGCCGCCTTGATCGACGGGAACTGGTGCAACACCTGCTTCAGGTGGATTCTTAAATAAGAAGAACTCAATTTCAGGGTGGGTGTAACAGGTGTACCCCATCTTTGCCGCTTTATCTAAGGTGCGACGTAATACATTTCGTGGATCTGCTGGGGATGATGAACCATCTGGCATCGCGATATCGCAAAACATGCGAGCAGCACCCGGAGCTTCTGTGCGCCACGGCAAGATCGAAAAAGTTGCAGGATCAGGCTTTGCCAACATATCTGACTCTGTAACGCGAGCAAATCCTTCAATTGCGGAACCATCAAAACCAATTCCTTCAGCAAATGCATTTTCAAGTTCAGCTGGAGCAATCGCAACAGATTTCAAGAAGCCCAAAACATCTGTGAACCACAAACGAATGAAACGAATATTGCGCTCTTCCAATGTGCGAAGAACGAACTCTTGCTGCTTATTTGTATCTGCTGACATGGCTGCATTCTTACAAATGCAGGTTACGGCTGTGTTAACTGACGCTGCGTTAACTAGCCATAGTTGGCTTAAATTACGAAGAAATCAGCTTTATCGAGCAGGGTTTTTGGGGCTAGGTCGGAGGTGATGACCGCATTTGCGCTGATGCGTGAGCCAGATCCAACTGTCACATTTCCAAGAACTCGAGCACCGGCTCCGATGATTACATCATTACCAATAGTTGGGTGGCGCTTTCCATGTTCAATGCCACGAGCCCCCAAGGTGACATCGTGATACATCATTACATCATCACCAATAATCGATGTTGCACCAATTACTACACCCATGCCATGGTCAATAAAGAAGCGTCGGCCAATCGTTGCCGCAGGATGGATTTCAATTCCCGTTGCAGATCGCACTAAGTTTGAATGAATTCGTGCGACTAGTTTGAGTCCGCGCTTCCATAAGAAGTGAGAGATTCGATGTCCCCAAATCGCATGCACACCTGGGTATGCCAGAGCGACCTCTAAACGATTGCGTGCAGCCGGATCATGGCTCAACGCGTTGTCGAGATCTTCAATAATGCGATTAAAGATAGGCATTAATTAATCAACCAAATCCTCGTAAAGAACAGTTGATAGGTAACGCTCACCAGCAGATGCACAAATTACTGCAATGTTCTTGCCGGCAAACTCTGGACGCTTTGCTACTTGAATCGCTGCCCACAAGGTTGCACCTGATGAGATACCAGCAAGGATTCCTTCTTCAGCTGCTGCGCGACGTGCGTACTTCATCGCATCCTCAGCGGTTGCATCCAAAATCTCGTCGTACACAGTGCGATCCAAAATGTTAGGAATAAAGTTAGGACCAATTCCTTGCAGTGGGTGTGGCCCTGGAGCTCCACCATTCAAAATTGGCGATGCAGCGGGTTCAACACCAAATACCTTGATCGCAGGGTTCTTTTCCTTGAGGAAACGACCTGTTCCTGTAATGGTTCCGCCAGTTCCAATTCCTGAAACAAATGCATCAACCTTTCCATCAAGATCGCGCCAGATTTCAGGACCAGTTGTCTTGTAGTGAATTGCAGGACCCGCCTCATTTTCAAATTGGCGAACGAGAACTGCACCTGACTCGCCAAGCTTTTCAGCTGCAGCAACTGCACCCTTCATTCCCTCGCCAGCTGGTGTTAAAACAAGCTCTGCACCAAAGGCGCGAATCAACTTGCGGCGCTCTTTTGAAACCGACTCTGGCATGGTGAAGATTGATTTGTACCCACGCGCAGCTGCAACCATCGCAACAGCGATTCCGGTGTTACCTGATGTTGCCTCAACGATTGTGCCGCCAGGCTTGAGCGCACCGCTCGCCTCTGCCGCATCGATCATTGCAATACCTAGGCGATCCTTAACCGAGGAGCTTGGGTTGTAGAACTCAAGCTTTGCGTAAACATTTCCTGCTGCACCATCATTGATTGCATTAATGCGAACAAGAGGTGTATTTCCAAAAGCTTCGGTGATGTTATTGAAAGTTGTCATGATTCTCCCTAGTTGATCTAAAAAATTTGAATAAGAAAGTTAATTAAGTTGGCGGCTGAGGTAAATCAAAAATCAGCAACTGCAAGAAGTTGAAAGGCAAAAATCAACAACACGGTTTCGTGTAAACAACCAGTTGATGATTGAGCGCATGCCCAAATTCTACTGAAATGCCTTATTTAAGCGAGTTGCCAATCGTTTGCAACTAGCTCTCATTCCAGCGTGAGGTCATCGGTAAGCGGCGATCTTTTCCGAATGCTCGGCTTGAAACCTTGGTGCCAGGCGGATATTGGCGGCGCTTGTATTCAGCCTTGTCCACCAAAGAGATAACCCGGCGAACTAGTTCGGGATCAAAGCCTTCGGCAAGCAAGGCTTCATACCCATGGTCTTCATCAACGTAGGCACGAAGTACTTGATCCAATAATGGATAGTCCGGCAAAGAATCTGAATCCTTTTGATCTGGACGAAGTTCAGCGCTTGGCTCTTTGATAATTGAGCGTTCAGGAATTGGTGGAACTTCTCCGCGCTCTAGCGCCAAGGCGTTGCGATAGCGAGACAAGGCCCAAACATCGGTTTTGTAAATATCTTTAATCGGAGCAAAGCCACCGACCGCATCGCCATACAAAGTTGAATACCCAACAGCTAGTTCGCTCTTGTTGCCTGTGGCCAAAACTAGGTGACCTTCTTGGTTAGAAATTCCCATCAGTGTTGTTCCGCGAACACGTGCCTGCAGGTTTTCCTCAGCTAAGCCCTTTAAAACAACATTGTTCATAAAGGCATCAACCATAGGTGCAATCGGCGTAACTCTGAAGTGAATGCCGGTGGCATCTGCCAGAGCTTGTGCATCTTCTACTGAATGACCCGATGAATACTTGCTGGGCATCGCAACACCGTTGACCCGCTTGGCTCCCAAAGCATCGATTGCAATTGCGGCAACTAATGCAGAATCAATGCCGCCAGATAAGCCAAGGACAACTGATCTAAAACCATTCTTGCCAACGTAATCACGAAGCCCCATAACAAGTGCTTGCCACATCT
This sequence comes from Actinomycetota bacterium, assembly GCA_041160995.1. Classification (GTDB taxonomy): domain Bacteria; phylum Actinomycetota; class Actinomycetes; order Nanopelagicales; family Nanopelagicaceae; genus Planktophila. The sequence continues at coordinate 5,171 of JBEAVJ010000038.1, forward strand.
CTGCTTCATCGGAAAGCGGTGTGGCAATTGATGAAAGAGCTGGAGTTGCATGCGAGGTCGGCTCTTCGGAAATAACAACATCAGGCCGCGCGCTACCTTCTTCGCACTCAATATCGATAACAATCAATTGATCATCAAACTGCGCGGTACGAGCAAGAACTGATCCATCTTTACCAACAACGATACTGTCGCCATCAAAAACCAGATCATCCTGGCCACCGGTCATATTGACGTAAGCAACAGGGGCGCTTATCTCCTTGGCCCGCTTTTGCACTAGCGCCAATCGCACATCATCCTTGTTACGTTCAAAAGGCGATCCATTAGGAACAACCAATAACCCTGGGGTGCGTGATGCGATGGAATCTAATGAGTGCCAAATATCTTCACAAATAGCAACGGCAACATCGACTCCGTGAATTCGAACGACCAAGCTTTGATCCCCCGCCACAAAGTTTCGGAACTCATCAAAGACTCCGTAATTAGGCAGATGGCGCTTTACATATGTGGCTCTGATTTTTCCTTCATGAATAATGGCGACCGCATTTTTTGGCCCTTGGTCTAAGTAACCGACAATTGCCACGATGTCACCAGTGATGCTTGCTGCGATTTCTTGAACCGCCCGGATGCTGGCTGCTTGAAAAGATGGTCGTAGCGCTAAATCTTCAACCGGATATCCAGTCACAATC
>JBEAVJ010000145.1:0-2592 GCA_041160995.1 Actinomycetota bacterium
GAGCTCACGCATTCTGATGCACCAGCCACTCGGTGGAATTGGTGGAACAGCGATTGATATTCGCATTCAGGCAGAGCAGATGGCTATTACTAAGCAGACTCTCTCAGAGTTGAACGCATTGAATACAGGTCAAACTCTTGAAAAGATCCTCGCAGATTCAGATCGCGACAACTGGTTCAACGCAAGTGATGCAAAGGATTATGGCTTTGTTGATCATGTAGTTACTTCAATGGGACAAATCACGGGAGGAAAAGCGTAATGAAAAACATTCAAGAGATTACTTCTCGCTACGTTCTTCCAACTGTTGAAGAAAAGACAGCCTACGGATACAAGCGCCAGGATCCATACACAAAGCTTTTTGAAGAGCGCATTATTTTCTTAGGTCAGCCAATCGATGACACCGTTGCAAACGATGTTATGGCCCAGCTTTTAACCCTGGAATCTATGGATCCAGATCGCGACATCATGATCTACATCAACTCACCTGGTGGATCATTTACAGCGCTAACAGCTATTTACGACACCATGCAGTTTGTTCGCCCAGATATCAGCACAATTTGTTTGGGTCAGGCAGCATCTGCAGCAGCGGTGATTCTTGCTGGTGGCGCGAAGGGAAAGCGTTACCTTGCTGGTGGCGCGAAGGGAAAGCGTTACGCACTAGAGCACTCACGTATTTTGATTCACCAACCTTCATCAGAGGGTGGCGGACAAGCATCTGATATCGAGATTCAGGCACGTGAAATCGATCGAATTACTCGCTTGCAGGAAGATCTCTTGTCTCGTCACGTTGTTAAGTCAGCGGCCGAGATTCGTAAAGATATTGAGCGCGACAAGATCCTTACAGCAACAGAAGCTGTTGAGTACGGAATCATCGATCAAGTTCTTGCATCACGAAAGGCTAAGAAGTAAACACTTCTACTTTTGCGTGAAACTATTTGAGCCGGGCTCCCTTTGGTCATACAAGGGGTACCGGCTCTTTTGGTTTTCTAACGCAATCTTTGTTTTAGGTGCATCCGCTTTCCCGATTGCACTTGCAGTAACAGTTCTCGATGCAGGTGGAACAGCAAGTTCATTAGGTTTGATTCTCGGAGCTCGCGTTTTATCTGGTGTTGTTTTCGCTCCCTTTGCTGGAGTCTGGGCGGATCGTTTACCCCGTCGAAATGTCATGATCGGTGCGGATTTATTTAGAGCCTCAGTTGTTACCGCAATGGTCTTTGTTTCTGCTCCAACGATGCCACATTACTTATTAGGCCTTGCTGTTTTCCTGATGGGCGTCGGTGATGCATTTGGTGCTGCAGCCGCTGGCGCAATCATTCCAAGTCTTGTTCCTGATGAAAAACTCCCTGCAGCAAATGTTGCGCGCAACATTATGACTAAAGGATCAACAATCGTGGGCCCTGGAATTGGCGGAGCCGCCGTTTTCTTCGTTGGTGGCAGACTTACCTTTATCTTTACCGCCGTCGCTTTTGTTTTGGGAACTTACTTCTTGTTTAAGATTCAAGAAGATATCAATGGCAAAGAGCGCGACCGCGAGCCATTCTTAACTGAGCTACGCGAAGGTCTTCGTACAGTCCGAGAGATTCCGTGGATCGGTGCAATGATCGCTATGGCATCACTCCAATTAATGGTTGTGATTGCAGCTGAGGTTGTTTTATTGCCAGTTATCACACGACGTGAATTTGATTCCAATACTCCATTCGCTTTATCTGCTGCCGCATTTTCGGTGGGCTCAATTATTTCCGCAGTACTGTGCGTGAAGATAAAGGTTAAGCACGAAGGCTATGTTTCTATCTTTGTCTGGATGTTTATCGTTATTGCGCCACTATCTTTAGCATTCCCAATTTCTGGAACATTTGTTGTTCTTGCGTATTTGTTTGCAGGACTTTCAGTTGGCCCATGGGAAGCATGGTGGTCTTCAGCGGTACAGCGAGAAGTTCCGCCACATCTTCAGGGTCGGGTTTTTTCAATTGATCACATGGGAACCGCAGGGTTAATGCCAATTGGTATGGCGCTGATTGGACCTGCGGTTAACGCATTTGGAGAGCGAGAAGTTTTGATTGGAGCTTCGATTTTGCATATCTTGATTGGGCTTTCAATCCTTGGCGTGCCCGGTGTTAAGGATATGAAGATGCCTAAGAAGCAGAATGATGCTGATTATTCTCACGGCGAACAGAAGTAAGCGCAAAAACCCAAGCGCAAAACCGCGCCAGAATCTAAACTTCGAGCATGACAAGAATCGGTGAAACTAGCGATCTGCTGAAGTGTTCCTTCTGCGGCAAAACCCAGAAGCAGGTTAAGAAGCTCATCGCCGGTCCTGGCGTTTATATCTGTGATGAATGTATTGAACTCTGTAACGAAATCATTGTTGAAGAGCTCAGTGAGGCAAACTCGCTCGGTCTGTCAGAGCTTCCAAAGCCTCAGGCAATCTTTGAATTCTTAGATCAGTATGTGATCGGACAAGATCGCGCAAAGAAGTCTTTGTCGGTTGCGGTGTACAACCATTACAAGCGTGTACAAAGTGGCGATAGTGGCCGTGAAGATTCAATTGAATTAGCTAAGTCAAATATTTTGATGCTCGGACCAACTGGTTGC
>JBEAVJ010000146.1:0-3583 GCA_041160995.1 Actinomycetota bacterium
GCAATTACCTCTACTAGTAGTAGTGGCACAGTTAGTAGCCAGTCTACGTAGCGGTATGCCTCGTTGAATGCATCCTGAGATCCATCAAGCTTGACCATTCCACCCTCTGATGCATGCTTGAATGAATCAAAGATGCGTAGGTAGTGGTAGCCAGCGATGAATGTAACCATTGATGACATAACGAGAGCGTTACGGTACTTAGGTAGAACACGTTGCTGTGAAACTAGTGTGTAAATCGTGCAAGCGAGCATTGAAATTAGTCCAAACGAGAATACGTTATAGACCAATTGCCATTGGTTGCTATCTAGTTGCATTTAATTAGCCTCCGTGAGGATATTGTGGAGAGATCCTTATGACCTCTCTCAAACCGCTGACCCTGGGAGACCTCGAGGAGCTCCCTTGACCATCGATACCCATAGTGTGAACCTGTTGCGAGCCTTTTGCACCTGTATATGGAGTTTTTTTGCATTTTTTTTCAGGAATTTTTCTGGCTTTACGCATGAAAAATGGGGCGATTTCCGGTACTCACCGGTATCGCCCCATCTTCTAAATTACTTATTAGTAACTTATTGACCGCTCCATAACTTCATTTCTGCAGCAAATGGATCAAGTCCCATCGGTCCTAACTTCAATGCGTAGTTGTGGAACTTCTTCATATTGAAATTACTGCCAAGGCGCGCCTTTGCATCCTCGCGAGCGGTCATCCATACACGTTCTCCAACCTTGTATGAAATAGCTTGTCCTGGCCATCCTAAGTAACGATCAGTTTCACTGCGTGAATGATCCTCATCTAGTAAGGCTTGCTCGTTGAGCAACTTGCGTGAACTTTCTGCGTTCCACACATTGCCATCGAAATCCTTGTAACCAAGGTGCATTCCGATATCAACAACAATGCGTGCAGCACGTAAGGCTTGTGCAGATAGGTAACCCATTTCAATTCCTGGTTCATCAAATGCGCCCAGTTCATTCATGAAACGCTCTGCATACAAAGCCCAACCTTCGCCGTATCCGCTGACCCATGCAGCTTGGCGCTGGTAACGACTCAGGCGATCCTTTTCAACTGTTGCAGTTCCAATTTGAAGGTGGTGACCAGGAACAGCTTCGTGGTACCAAGTAGAAACCAAGTGCCAGTTGCTGACTTCATTCTTACCGAGCATCGGAATCCAGGTTGTACCTGGGCGTGAAAGATCCTCTGAAGGTGGGTTGTAATAAGGAGCAGATGCGCTGCCTTCTGGTGCAAGTCGTGCTTCACAAATTGCGATTCGTGGATCGATCTCAAAGAACTCGCCATTCATATCAGTGAAATCCTGAAGGTACTTCACTACATTTTCAGGACCAACAACCTTGTACTTAGGATCGTTATCTAGGGTGTCTGCAACTTCGCGAAGGGTCTTTGCTTGAGGGTTGATTACCTTGGCAAGCTCCCACATTCGATCATTGATCGCCTTGAGCTCTTGCTTACCCCACTCATATGTAGCTGGAAGATCAAGTCGTGCACCTGTGAAGTAACGAGCCCACACCGCATAACGCTCTGCACCAACTGCATCATCTGGTGTTGCAATTGGCAGGTACTTGTTTCGCAAGAAATCTGCAGCATCAGCTGAAGCCTTTTCAGCCAACTTGGCAGCTTCATGAATCGCTGGATACTTTCCATCTGCATCAAAGTTCTTGCACATCGCGCTGTAGCCACCATTGGCGTAGCTATCGAGTTGTGCGATTACACCTTTTACCTGGCGTTGCGCAGTTGTTTTTCCAGATTGAGCGATTGTCAGAATGGTTTCGCACCAAGATTTATATGCATCATCTACCGCAGCTAAACGCTTGGCGATATTGTCGAAATCCTGGGCAGTGTTCTTAGGCATTAGCTCAAAGATTGAACGTACATTTGATGGTGGGGATGTCAGTACATTCCACAGAACAAATGACTCTTGGCTGTCATGAAGTGCAAGACCAGATTCAAGGCGCTCGGTCATAACAGCTTTTGCGATGCGATCGATCTCATCAATCGGCTCAAGTGAAGCTAGCTTTTTCAAAGTCTCGCGAGTTAGATTCGCGCTTACTTCAGCAGCTGCGATTGAAAAATCATCTAACTTGTCCTGGTTTAAACCATTTCCAAGGTAGGTGCAGCCCATTGGGCTTAATGCTGCTTCTTGATCGATGTAAACATCGCTGATTTCAAATATGGGTGATCTATGAGTCATGGCGCAAGTTTGGCAGTGCCTTCCCCCTTTGTCCACGGGTGAATCTCTTTTCATACCCTAGGCTTACGAGGTGAGTCAGACACCCGTAATACCTCCAAAGCTACGTGGCTGGTTTCACCTCGGCGCTACACCCGCCGTCATCATCGCATCATTAGTTCTTTTCATTTTGAGTAAAGAATCCTTAAAGTTTGCGGTCGCGATTTATTCAATAACCGCCATCATGCTCTTTAGTGTTTCTGCTGTTTACCATCGAGTTCCTTGGGTGCCGGCAAAGAAAAAGATTTGGCGTCGTTGGGATCATGCAAATATCAACTTACTGATTGCAGGTTCTTACACTCCCTTTGCTGTTGCATTACTAGAAGGCCGTGACCGAACCATCCTGTTGTCAGTTGTGTGGATTGGTGCAGCAATGGGTGTTGGCTTACGAGTTTTCTGGCTTAGTGCACCACGATGGTTATATGTAGCGAATTACTTGCTGCTCGGTTGGGTCGCCGTTTTCTACACCCCTGCGCTCTATCGGGCGGGTGGTTTATGGGTATTACTACCAATCGCAATCGGTGGTCTCTTTTATTCAGTGGGTGCCATCTTCTATGCGCTGAAACGGCCTGGGCGCGAGGCTAAGTACTTTGGCTTTCATGAGCTCTTCCACATCTTTGTTCTAGCCGCATGGATCTCGCAGTACATAGCCATTTCAGTGGCGATTTACAGTAAATAGGCCCTTGCTCTAACCTAAGCCCACATCAATACATATTTATTTGAGGCGGGGTGCAGCATGGCGGAAAAGAAGAGCTTCCTTAACTGGGTGGGCTTTACTGGCGAGGATGAAAGTTCAAACCAGCCATCATCTGTCGACCGCATCCGCGAACTAGAAGCACAGATTGCAGATTTAAAGTCTCGTCGCGACATCACAGGTTTAACTAAAGAAGAGTTTGAGATTCTTGCAACAGAGACAGCGATGTCGATGATCAAATCTGCCCAAGCTCGTGAGAGCAAGGCGCAAGCTGCAGCATCAGACAACACGCGCAACAAAGGAAGAGTTAGAAGCAGCTGATGCAAAGGCTCGTTCAATTCTTTCAGGTGCTGAATCACGTGGACGTAAGTACATTCAGACCGCAGAGGCTGAAGCTGAAGAGAAGATTGCTCAAGCAGAGGCTGAAGCTGAGAGTTTGATGGAGAGTAAGAAGCGCGAGATTTCGGCGATTGCAACAGCTGCTCGTCGTGAAGGCGAAAGAATTATCACTGAGGCAACAACAGAGGTTTCTGGATATCGCCAATGGCTTGCGGGAGTAATCTCTGAAGCAGAGCGTCTCTACCGAATTCAGAAGCAATCACTAGATGCTGCCGAATCTGCAATTCAGCAGTCACGTAACCGTCTCGACGGT
>JBEAVJ010000039.1:0-5615 GCA_041160995.1 Actinomycetota bacterium
GAACAACCACCGGTTGATATTCCAGAGCGTCTAGTTGTAGAGCCTGTTGCAGAGGAAAAAAAGAAGCCTGCCCGACGTAAGAAGGCCGCAAGTGACGGTAAATAAAGTCACCGTCTCTGATGGTCGCGCTTCTGGTCCTTACGATCAGCAACGTGCGGAAAAGGCTGTCCGTGAACTGCTTTTAGCCCTAGGTGAGGACCCTGATCGCGAAGGCTTGAAGGAAACACCAGCACGAGTTGCTCGCGCCATGAAGGAAAACTTTGAAGGATTGTGGCAATCACCTGAAGATGTTTTAACAACTACCTTTGATATCGGACATGAAGAGTTAGTAATTGTTCGCGACATCGAAGTCTTTTCACATTGTGAGCACCACTTAACTCCTTTCCACGGTGTTGCACATATTGGATATATCCCGCGCGGAAAGATCACCGGCCTTTCCAAGCTAGCTCGCTTGGTTGATATGTACTCAAAGCGTCCACAAGTTCAAGAACGTTTAACAACACAGATCGCAGATGCAATGGTTGAGATCCTGGATCCACTTGGCGTAATCGTCATCATTGATTGCGAACATTTATGTATGTCGATGCGTGGAGTTAAGAAATCTCATGCACGAACAACTACATCTGCAGTGCGTGGAGCGTTAAACAATCCTGCAACTCGCGCAGAAGCGATCTCCTTAATAACTAAGGGCTAATCCATGTTGGTCATGGGCATTTTGAATGTAACTCCAGATTCATTTGCCGATGGTGGAAGGCACAATGATTTTGAGGCTGCTGTTGCACGTGGCCTAGAAATGATTGCTGAAGGTGTAGACATCATCGATATTGGTGGTGAATCAACTCGACCAGGTGCAGAACGAGTTAGTGAAGAAGAAGAGATTGCACGCACTATTCCTGTTATTACCGAGTTAGCTAAACATGGCGCCACAATCAGCATTGACACAATGAGGGCAAGCACAGCAGAAGCCGCAGTTAAAGCTGGAGCATCAATAATTAATGATGTCAGCGGGGGATTAGCAGATGTAGAGATGCTACAAACGGCAGCACGATTGAATGTTCCTTTCATTGCCATGCATTGGAGGGGACAGTCAAAAGATATGAATTCCAAGGCTATTTACGGTGATGTTGTTAATGATGTGATTGCTGAGCTCAATGAGCGTATTGATGCAGCACTTGATGCAGGAATCCACAAAGACAAGTTGATCATCGATCCAGGTATTGGGTTTGCAAAGGATGCCGATCACAACTGGGCGATCATTGATGCAATCGATCGCTTTGTATCCATGGGCTATCCAGTCTTAGTTGGGGCATCTCGCAAAAGATTTCTAGGTGGAGATTCACCTGATGAAAGAGAGCAGGCAACAATTGATTTAACAAAACGGCTTGGCACAACTGGCGTGTGGGCGGTTAGAGTTCATAGTGTGAAGCCACATAAGGAGGTGCTCAGCTCATGAAGGATCAAATTATCTTGACCGGAATTCACGGCTTTGGGTATCACGGTGTCTTTGATCATGAGAGAAAAGATGGCCAAGATTTTTTCGTGGATTTAACTCTCAGCATTGATTTAACAGCGCCTTCTAACTCTGATGCAATTGAAGACACGGTCAACTATGCCGAGATAACAGATTTAGTTGTGGAAGAGATAACCAGTAATCCAGTTAACTTGATTGAGAAGTTAGCGGGAAGAATTGCGGAAAGAGTTCTCAACCAACATCTAAAGGTTATGCAAGTCTCTGTAACGGTTCACAAACCTCAAGCACCTGTGGCCGCACAGTTAAAGGATATTGCGGTAGTTGTAACAAGGGTTCGATGAAAGCTGTCATTGCATTGGGTGCCAACATAGGCGAACCTCAAGAAAACTTGGATTTAGCAATAGCTTTGTTACGAGAGGCAACAGATGTAAAGACTGTCTCTTCGTATTATTCAACGGCACCTGTTGGGGGCCCGGAACAACCTGATTACTTAAACGCTGTCTGCATCATTGATAGTGAACTACCTGCAATGGATTTACTCTCCCTGCTGCATGGAATCGAGAAGAGCTTAGGCCGTGAAAGAGTTGTGCACTGGGGCCCGCGCACAATTGATCTGGACTTGATTCAATATGGTGGATTACTCAGCAAAGCCGATGAGTTACAACTTCCACACCCTCGCGCGCATGAACGTCGCTTTGTTTTACAACCATGGTTTGAGATTGAGCCTGATGCAATCCTGCTTACGCATGGGCCGATAAAAGAACTTTTGGAGCAATTGCCTGCTTAGCGGTAAAGTTTGCAGTATCTCGCCCGGTACCCCGAAAGGACTGGAGCCACTGAAATGACTGTGTTAGTGCCAACTATGGGCGCCTTGCATAAAGGCCACCAAGCGTTGATTAAGCGTGCACGCACGTTGGATAAAGATGTCATCGTAAGTATTTTTGTAAATCCACTTCAGTTTGAAAACAAAGAGGATTTAGAAAAGTATCCCCGCACACCACAGCGTGATATTGAAATTGCAACAATTGCGGGGGCAAATGAGGTGTGGTTTCCCGAGTACGAAGATCTATATCCAGAAGGATTTAAAACACTCAGTGCAGGTGCATTAGGAGATAAGTTTGAAGGCGCGTCTCGACCTGGTCACTTCGATGGAGTTGTAACGGTTGTGGATCGTTTGTTTGCAATCGCAAAGCCGGACAAAGCGGTTTTTGGTGAAAAAGACTTTCAACAGCTGACAATCATTAAAGCCATGAAGAGCAAGGTTGAAATCATTGCTGTGCCAACTGTGCGAGAGTTTGATGGATTGGCGATGTCTTCACGCAATATTCGCTTAAGTGAATCTGGCCGCGATACCGCGCTAGTAATTCATCGCGCATTGGCTGCAGCAAAGTTAGCCCCAACTGTAGAAATTGCCCAAGAGATACTTAATTCAACCCTTGCTACAGAGCCAGGCTTTGAAAAGGATTACGCGACAATTATTGATGAAATAGATTTTTCACCCGCTAATGATGCAGCAGAGAGCCGTAGAGCGATCATTGCTGGTTGGGTGGAAGGTGTTCGCTTAATAGACAACATGCCAATGGTGGGGAGATAACAATGTTATTAACTGTTGATGTCGGAAACACAAACACAGTACTTGGAATCTTTGATGACAAGGAAATGATTAGATCTTGGCGCGTTAAGACCGACCCACGCAGCACTGCTGACGAGTTGTGGCTGCAGTACCGCGCATTAGTTGAGGATTACAACCTAACTGGACTATCAGTCTGCTCAACAGTTCCGGCAACACTTCGCGAACTCCGAACCATGATCGCCGACTACTTTTCAGATGTTCGAGTAACAATTGTTGAGCCAGGAATCAAGACAGGCGTTCCATTGTTAGTTGATAATCCAAAGGAGATTGGTGCAGATCGCATCGTTAATACTTTGGCTGCCCATACCTTGTTTGGTGGACCTGCAATCGTTGTAGATTTCGGAACATCCACGAACCTTGATGTTGTCTCTCCTAAGGGCGAGTTTCTAGGTGGAGCACTAGCACCTGGAATTGAAATCTCCGTTGATGCGCTTGCTTCACGTGCAGCCCAACTTCGCAAGGTTGAGTTGATTAAGCCGAAGAATGTCATTGGTAAGAACACAGTTGAGGCGCTGCAATCAGGAACGATCTATGGATTTGCTGGTCAGGTTGATGGATTAGTTGACCGCATCACCGCCGAGCTTTTGGATTCATACTCTGAAAAGCCAACGGTGATTGCAACGGGTGGATTAGCACCGTTGATCATCGGAGTTTCAGAAACTATCGACCATCATGAGCCTGATTTGACGCTGATTGGGCTTCGCCTAATTCACGAACGAAATGCATGAGTCGGTAGACTTCACGACCTATGAGTACAGAGAATTTACCTACGGAAGAGGATCTGCCTGAGCAGCTCCGTATTCGACGTGAAAAGCGCGCATCTTTACTGGAGCGCAACGTTGAGCCATACCCAGTCTCTGTGCCTCGCACAAAATCACTCAAAGAGGTTCGCGAAAAGTATGTCGGACTTGAAATCGATGTAGCAACAGGTGATGTTGAATCATTAACTGGTCGAATTATCTTTAAGCGCGATACTGGAAAACTGTGCTTTGCAACTTTGCGCGAAGGCGATGGAACAGAGCTTCAGGCGATGTTGTCTTTGGACAAGGTTGGCCAAGAGGTTCTTGATTCTTGGAAATCAGATATTGATCTTGGTGACATCGTTTCTATTACCGGAGAAATCATCACATCAAAGCGCGGCGAACTTTCAATTCTGGCGAATTCATGGACTTTGGCATCAAAATCTTTGCGTCCACTGCCAAATGATCACAAGCCAATGTCTGAAGAGACTCGCGTTCGTATGCGTTATGTAGATTTGATTGTTCGCCCCGAAGCTCGCAGCAATGCACGTATGCGTCCGGCGGTAATGAAGTCTTTGCGCGACACCTTTGACAAGGCAAACTTTATTGAGGTTGAAACACCAATGCTTCAGGTTATGCATGGTGGCGCTGCAGCTCGCCCATTTAAATCTTTCTCAAACGCCTATGACATGGATCTTTATCTACGAATTGCGCCAGAGCTTTTCTTAAAGCGTTGTGTTGTTGGTGGAATCGAACGTGTATTTGAGATCAACCGTAACTTCCGTAATGAAGGTGCCGACTCATCTCACTCACCAGAGTTTGCGATGATTGAAAGTTACATGGCTTATGGCGACTGGATGTCGATCGCGGACTTAACTCGCACCTTGGTTCAAAACGCAGCGATGGCGGTTGCTGGTTCACATGTTGTTACCCACCACGATGGTCGCCAGGCGGACCTGGGTGGTCAGTGGAAGCAAATCTCCTTGTATGACGCTATTTCTAATGGTGTTGGCGAGAGCGTTACAGCCCTTACCCCGTATGCAGATTTGAAGAAGATCGCTGAAAAATTGGGCATGAAGATTGATCCAAAGTGGATTACCGGAAAGCTTGCTGAAGAGATCTTTGAGCACGTTGCACGCCACTTATTAGTTGAACCTACATTTGTTATGGGCTTCCCAGTTGATACATCTCCACTAGTACGTGCACACCGAGAACTTCCAGGTGTTGCAGAAAAATGGGATCTCTACATTGATGGATTTGAACTTGCAACAGGTTATTCAGAGCTGATTGATCCAGTTGTACAACGAGATCGTTTAGTAGAACAAGCAACGCTTGGCTCAAAGGGTGATCTAGAAGCGATGCAAGTAGATGAAGATTTCTTGCGCGCTATGGAGTTTGCAATGCCTCCAACTGGCGGAATGGGAATGGGTGTTGACCGTTTACTCATGGCACTTACTGGTCTTGGTATTCGTGAAACTATTTTGTTCCCACTTGTTAAGCCCGAAGTTGATTAACCAATGCAGATTCGTCCAGCGCGTACCAGCGACATTAAAGGCATTCGCCAATTAATTGATTCTTATGCACCGCAAGGTCGTTTGCTATCAAAAGAAACTGTAACTTTGTATGAAAGCGTTCAAGAATTCACCGTTGCGGTCGAAGGTGACAAAGTTGTTGGTTGTGGCGCACTGCACGTTCTTTGGGAAGATTTAGCAGAAGTTCGTACCGTCGCTGTTTCAGAAGAACTTCGCGGCAAAGGTGTTGGCCATCAAAT
>JBEAVJ010000040.1:0-5614 GCA_041160995.1 Actinomycetota bacterium
CAAACTCTGTTTACACAGCTCGCCACCACGCAATAATTGATAAGGATGCAACCTTTAAATCAATTACCGTCACAGTTGGTGGAGATGTTGTAAGAATCCTGCCAACAGTTGCCTTTAAAGCACCAGGTGCATCGGCGGATCTGCTGGGCGTTTACTTTGCAACCGCTGGACAGTTCTTTGAACACCGTAACCATGTTGATCATGCTGTTCCACATGCGAAATCAAATGTGAATTACAAGGGTGCTCTGGCTGGCAAAGATGCACACACTGTATGGATCGGCGATGTGTTGATTCGCGCGGCAGCAGAAGGAACCGATACCTACGAACTCAACCGAAATCTCTTACTTTCAGATGGTGCACGTGCTGACTCAGTGCCAAACCTCGAAATCGAAACTGGTGAAATTGTTGGCGCGGGACACGCAAGCACGACAGGCCGTTTTGATGATGAGCAGCTCTTCTACTTAATGTCACGTGGAATCGCTATGGCAGATGCACGTCGTCTTGTTGTTCGTGGTTTCTTCAATGAGATCGTCACTGAGATCGGAAATGAAGAGGTTCAAAACCGAATCATGGATCGCATTGATAATGAACTTGAAAAGGCGGCTCGCAATGGCTGATCTCGCATTAGACCAAATCGCAGAAGGTAAGCCAGTTCGCATTGAAAAAGATGGCAAAACTATTTGCGTCGCACGCGTAGGGGATGAGGTATTTGCTGTTGCAGATACCTGCACCCATTCCGATGCCTCACTGTCAGAGGGAGATGTCACAGGGTTCAAAATCGAATGCTGGCTTCATGGAGCTGAATTCGATCTTCGCACCGGACAGGCGCTAACCCTTCCAGCAAATATTCCACTTGAGACTTACGCAGTATCAATCGACGGAAATGCCGTCACGGTAGAGATTTAGTAACGAGAGAAGAGAGAAAATAATGAGCACACTAGAAATCCGTAACCTGCAGGTCTCTGTTAACACAGATGATGGAATGGTCGAGATCCTCAAGGGAGTTGATCTGACTATCAAGTCAGGCGAGACCCACGCGATCATGGGACCAAATGGTTCAGGTAAATCAACTCTTGCTTACTCAATCGCAGGACACCCTAAGTACACAATCACAGGTGGTTCAGTAACTCTCGATGGTGCAGATGTTCTGGAGATGACCGTTGATGAGCGCGCTAAGGCGGGGTTGTTCCTTGCTATGCAGTACCCAGTAGAAGTTCCAGGAGTATCGGTATCTAACTTCCTGCGTACCGCGGCAACTGCTCTACGCGGAGAAGCTCCCAAGCTTCGTACATGGGTAGGCGAAGTTAAGGATGCAATGGAGGCTCTCAACATGGATCCAGCATTTGCAACTCGTAATGTGAATGAAGGTTTCTCAGGTGGAGAAAAGAAGCGCCACGAAATCATGCAGCTAGAACTGCTCAAGCCAAAGATGGCGATTCTCGATGAAACAGATTCAGGTCTTGATGTTGATGCGCTTCGAATCGTTTCTGAAGGTGTTAACCGTGCAAAGGCTGCCAACAACCTTGGCGTACTTTTGATCACCCACTACACACGTATCTTGCGTTACATCCAACCTGACTTTGTACATGTATTTGCAAATGGTCGCGTTGTTGAGCAAGGCGGACCAGAGCTAGCTGAAAAGCTAGAAGCAAATGGTTACGCAGATTATGTGAGCAAGTAAGGACCAATGAGTTTCAACGTCGCGAAGGTACGCAAGGATTTTCCAATCTTTGAACGTACTATTCGCGACGGAAAAAAACTTGTTTACCTAGATAGCGGGGCTACTAGCCAAAAGCCACTCTCAGTTATTGATGCTGAAAGTAACTTTTATAAGTTCAATAACGCTGCTGTGCACCGCGGTGCTCACCAGCTGGCTGAAGAAGCAACAGATGCTTATGAGGGTGCTCGGCTGAAGGTAGCTAATTTCTTGGGCGCAAAGGAAGAGGAGATTGTCTTCACAAAGAGCGCTACTGAATCTTTAAATCTCATCGCCTACGCGATGGGAAATGCAGAGCCAGGATCGCGTTTTGCGCTAACTGCGAACAATCGCATTGTCGTGACTGAGATGGAGCACCATGCCAATCTCATTCCTTGGCAACAATTAGCAGCCCGGACCGGTGCCTCCCTTTCATGGTTCGAGGTAACGCCTGAGGGCCGTTTGGATCTTTCAAAGATTGATTCAGTGATCACAGAGGGTACAAAGGTTGTTGCCCTAACCCATCAATCAAATGTTTTGGGAACGATTAACCCACTAGATGCAATTGTGAAGCGCGCACATGAGGTCGGGGCTGTTGTAGTACTTGATGCATGCCAATCAGTTCCGCATATGCCCATCGATGTAAAGAAGCTTGGTGTTGATTTCATAACCTTCTCAGGACACAAAGCGGTTGGTCCTACCGGTGTTGGTGTTCTGTGGAGCTCCCTGCTAAACGATCTGCCACCATTTCTCTTTGGTGGCTCAATGATTGAAACTGTAACAATGACATCAGCAACCTGGGCACCTGCACCACGAAAGTTTGAAGCGGGAGTGCCCAACATGGCACAGGCGGTGGGGCTCGGTGCTGCTGTTGATTACCTTACAAATATCGGCATGGATGAAATCTTTAAGCACGAGGTTGAGTTAACTGGATACTTGATTAATGGTTTGTTGCAGATTCCTGAATTATCAATTGTTGGACCAAACAACACAGAATCTCGCGGTGGATCTGTTTCCTTTACTGTCGGAGAAATTCATCCCCATGATCTTGGGCAATACTTAGATAGTCAGGGTGTCGCGGTTCGAACAGGTCATCACTGCGCCTGGCCATTAACGAGAAAACTTGGCGTACCCGCAACAACTCGTGCTTCTCTTTATTTATACAATGATGAATCAGATTGCGATGCTTTATTTGCTGCGATCCTCGGCGCACAGAAATACTTTGCATGATGGAGCTAGATAGCCTTTATCAAGAGGTGATCCTTGATCACTACAAGCACCCACTCAATAAGGGTTTATCAAATACATATGGTGCTCAGGTTCATCACGTTAACCCTAGTTGCGGAGATGAAATCACCTTGAATATCTCCGCCAAGGATGGGGTTATTACCTCCATAACGTGGGATGGGGTCGGATGCTCTATTTCGCAAGCAAGTGTCTCGATAGCAAGTGATTTGTTGGTGAATAAGAGTTTCCAAGATGCAGATTCAATTCTTCAAGAGTTTACCGAGCTGATGCAGAGCAAAGGCACCAAAGAAGGAAATCCGGATGTATTAGAGGATGCGGTCGCCTTGGCGGGAGTTTCTAAGTTTCCAGCGCGTATCAAGTGCGCTCTACTGGGATGGATGGCCTTTAAGGATGCAGCGGTTAGAATTACGACAACAAATAGGGGAGAGTAAATATGGCTACTAGCGTTGATGATGTCACAGAGGCGATGAAGGATGTCGTTGATCCAGAGCTTGGAATCAATGTTGTTGATCTTGGCCTGATTTACGATGTGATGGTTGATGAGGCCAACATTGCAATTCTGAATATGACATTAACCTCCGCAGCCTGCCCTCTTCAAGATGTCATTGAAGATCAAACTCGCGCAGCCCTTGCTGGAATGACTACTGATGTAAAGATCAATTGGGTATGGATGCCACCTTGGGGCCCAGACAAGATCACCGATGATGGAAGAGATCAGCTGCGCGCACTCGGCTTTACCGTTTAGTTATGTCAATGCATGCAGCGTGGATGACCCACCGCTCTATGACCGCAGATCCTTCTGTGAAGGAACAAAAGCTGAAGCCGGGAACCGTTAAGAGAATCTTTTCCTTTGCCCGTCCGTATAGAACCAATATTTTTATCTACTTAGCCACAGTAGTTGTAGATGCAGGTTTGATCGTTGCGACCCCATTACTTCTAAAGCGATTGATCGATGAAGGTGTTATTCCCAAGGATCCAACGGTTGTAACCAACCTGGCAATTCTTGTCGGCTTACTTGCGATTGCAGATGCAGCCATCAACATGTTGGGTCGTTACTTCTCATCTCGCATTGGTGAAGGCCTCATTTACGATCTCCGGTCATTAGTCTTTGCTCACGTACAAAAACAATCAATCGCATTTTTCACCCGCACCCAAACAGGCGCGCTCATCTCTCGTATCAATTCAGATGTAATCGGCGCGCAACAAGCATTTACCGCAACCTTGTCAGGTGTAGTTAGCAACGTTGTAAGTCTGGTTTTGGTCACAATCACTATGTTGATTCTGTCCTGGCAGATAACCATCTTCTCTCTTTTGCTGTTGCCAGTCTTTCTGATACCAACTAAGTGGGTAGGCCGCAGACTGCAATCCTTAACCCGTGAGTCTTTTGGGGTAAACGCTGAAATGTCGAGCACCATGACTGAGCGCTTCAATGTCTCAGGGGCGATGCTTGTAGCGCTATACGGTGAACCAGATCGCGAACGTGAGTACTTCAGAAGCCGAGCTCGTCGAGTCGCTGATATTGGAATCAAGATGGCGATGCTCAATCGTCTCTTTTTTATCGCTCTTACAAGTGTGGCCGCTATCGCAACCGCCTTTGCTTATGGAATTGGAGGCCACCTAGCAATCGAAGGTGGTGTAACTGTTGGAACACTTCTTGCGATCACCGCATTGCTGGCACGGCTATACGGCCCATTAACCGCACTTTCTAATGTTCGTATCGATGTTATGACCTCGCTTGTTTCCTTTGAAAGAGTCTTTGAAGTTTTAGATCTAGAACCAATGGTCAAGAACCGCGACAACGCTGTAGTGCTGAAAACAACTGAACCTCGTATTGAGTTCAAGAATGTTAACTTCTCGTACCCTCGCGCAGAGGAGATCTCACTTGCATCCTTAGAGTCAGCTGCAAAGGCTGAAACTGTGCAGAGTGGTCAAGTGTTACGCGATTTATCATTCGTTGCGGCTCCGGGAACCATGACCGCTTTAGTGGGCCCATCGGGTGCAGGCAAGACAACTATCAGCGCCCTATTGCCACGACTTTACGATGTTACAGATGGCTCTATCTCAATCGATGGACATGACATTCGCGATTTAACATTGGAGTCGCTGCGAGATTCAATTGGTGTGGTGATGCAAGATGCACATTTATTCCACGAAACAATTGCTGAGAATCTTCGCTATGCAAAACAAGATGCAACTGAAGAAGAGATGATGCAGGCATGTAAATCAGCTCAGATTTGGAATCTGATCGCATCATTGCCAAATGGCCTGGAGACAATGGTCGGAGAACGAGGTCACCGTTTATCTGGTGGTGAGAAGCAGCGTTTAGCGATTGCACGCTTGCTACTTAAGTCTCCAGCTGTAGTTATCTTGGATGAAGCAACAGCACATTTGGATTCAGAGAATGAGCAGTTAGTTCATGCCGCCTTGCAAACAGCATTGAAGGGACGAACAAGTATCGTCATTGCACACCGATTAAGTACGGTGCGCGATGCTGATCAGATTCTGGTCCTTGAAAAGGGTGCAATCATCGAACGTGGCACACATGATGAATTAGTAGCTAAGGGTGGTTTGTACTCCGAGTTATACAACCGTCAGGATTTAACGGGAACGTCGAATTAAGAATCTGCCGTAAACAGCTAACCCACCAAAGAAAAGCCATTGCAAGGCGTA
>JBEAVJ010000041.1:0-5583 GCA_041160995.1 Actinomycetota bacterium
GGCTTTAGCAACCCGTTCCTTGGTTGAAAGCATGATGGATCCAACTGGTGCGCCTAAACCTTTTGATAAACACACAGAGATTGTGTCGAAGTACTTTCCGTATTCGGCAAAACCAACACCGGATGCAACATGTGCGTTCCAGATGCGTGCACCATCTAGGTGCAAAGCAACTCCTAGCTCATCTGCACCTTTACGAAGTGCTGCGATTTCAGAAATCGGCTGAACAGTTCCACCACCAAAGTTATGGGTGTTTTCAACAGCAATAGCGGTAGTAGAAACTAAGTACGGACCGCTATTTGGACGAGCAATCTCAAGGGCATCTGCCGCCTTTAACAAACCATTTTTTGCGGGAAATGTGCGTGTAGTAATTCCGCTGAATACCGCTGCGGCGCCTAGCTCTGCACGCACAATGTGGCTATTGGTTTCCGCGATTAACTCTTCACCAGGTGCAACCAACATACGGATCGCTAATTGGTTAGCTAAAGAGCCGGTAGGAGTGAAGACTCCAGCCTCTTTGCCAAACATTGCGGCAACACGTTCTTCAAGTGAGTTAACCGTTGGATCATCACTGTAAACATCATCGCCAACTGGAGCGGCAGCGATCGCTTCGCGCATCGCTAACGATGGGCGGGTTACCGTGTCACTTCGAAGGTCAATTGCCATACCAACAGCCTACTTCTGTTCCTTCAGCACAATCAAATACATCGCAACAACCACCAACACTCCGCCGATTGCACTTTGCAGCGTCAGTACTTCGCCTCCAAAGAGGATCGCAAAGAGCGCTGCAAAAACAACCTCCATAGTCAAAATGACAGCAACCTTTGTTGCGCTCATATGTGCCTGCGACCAGGTTTGAACAATGAAGGCGATAGCGGTTGCAAAGACAGCTGTGAAGACAACTACCGCCCATACACCCGAATCAGGTGGTGCGGAGTATCCACCAGGAATTGAAGCAACTCCTGATAGCAGAGCGCACATAGATAGTTGAACAATTGTCATCGCGTAAACATCGCGACCCGAAGACCACTTACTTAAAGCAATAATGTGCGCTGCAAACAAGAATGCACTTGCTAAGACAAACATTTCGCCAATACCCACTGAGAATCCACGGATTGAGAGCAACCCCAAACCAACTGTTGCGACCATGATGCAAAGCCAGACAAAGCGAGTTATTTTCTCCTTCAAAACAAGCCAGGCTAAAACTGGTGTGAGCACAACATATAAACCTGTGATGAATCCAGTAATTGCAGCACCAGTTCGTTCAAGCCCAAGAGTCTGAGCGATATAACCCAGACCTAGGAAAACACCAGCCAATGAGCCACGTTGTAGTAAATCCTTATTGAAATGCTTAACCGTTTGAGGACGAATCAATAACATCACAAGTACAGCTAAAGAGAATCTAGTGAAGAGAAAGTTGTTTACGCTCTGGCGTTCAATCGCATCCTTCATGACAACGAAGGCAAATCCCCAGGCCGCTGCTACCGATAGCAACGCCCATGGTGCAAGCTTTAATTGAAGTTGATGGCGAGCAGACATTAGCCGCGCAACTTCTTCAGTAACGCAACTTCCTTGCCATGTTCTGGCTCCATACCTGGTGTTTCAAGAATCAAAGGAGCGTTGGCTACAGCTGGATGGGACAGTAGTTCCTTAAATGGATCTACACCGATGTGGCCTTCTCCAATGTTTTGGTGACGATCCTTGAGGGCGCCGCACACATCCATTGAGTCATTAGCGTGCACCAATTGGAAACGTTCGATTCCGGCAACCTCAACCAACAAATCAATTGTTGCGGTCATGCCACCCTTAATTGAAATGTCATGGCCGGCGGCAAATACGTGACAGGTATCTAGACAGATGCCTACCTTTGGATGGTATTCCAGCGCCTTCAAATACATTTCAAGATCATCGAGCTTCTTGACAAGACTTTGTCCCTGCCCAGCTGTTGGCTCAAGCAGCAAATAAGGAGCGTCATCACCTAACGCGTTGAGAATTGGCATCATGCCTTCATGAATCTGCTTCCACGCCTTTTCAACGTGATTAACATCGACGGCAGAGCCTGTATGAATAACAACGCCAAGCGCGCCGATCTCTGCACCACGCTGCAGCGAATACTTGGTTGATGCCAAAGAGTTTAGGTAGGTAGCTTCAGTAGGAGAGCCCAAGTTAATCAAGAAAGGTGCGTGTACGTAAGTTTCAATATCAAGCTCAGCTGCTTTGATTTTAAAAGCTTCATCTAATTCAGGCTTTGCTTCAGGCATCGCCCATGTTCGTGGACTTGATGCAAAAACTTGGATGGCCTCTGCGCCGATTTCTTGTGCGTAGGCGATTGATCTCTTCGCCATTCCACCAGTAGTAGGGGTGTGGGCACCGATACGAGGTTTCTTAACTGGTGTGGGCATTGGCTTACCCTACGGTAATCGTCACCGTACTGCCACGCTTTACCTTGGTGTTGACGGCAGGTGAAACTTTTTTAACAACCTTTTTCTTATTATTTCCAATAGATACAACCTTGACCTTCAAACCAAGGGATTCAAGCATCGACTTTGCCGCGATTGCATCCATCGTAATTACTGTCTTTGGAATGTATGTATAACGAGGTCCCTTTGAAATCAGAATTGAAACCTTGCCACCCTTATTGGCTGTCGCTCCACCTGCTGGATTTTGTGAAATAACGGCAAGTTCTGGAACTGTTTCATTAAAGGCATAGCCCGCTTCAACATCAAAGCCTGCCTCGGTTAACTCATTGAGCGCTTGCTCACCACTCTTTCCAAGATAGGAAGCAAGTGCAATCTGTTCGATTCCCTTTGAGACCTGAAGATTAACCGAGGTGTCGCGCTTTACCGAAGTTCCTGCTGCAGGAGATGAAGAGATTACAAATCCCTTTGGAATATCAGAGTTAAATACCTCGGTAATTGTTCCAACTAGTAGTGGTGACTTTTTGATCGCTACCTGCGCAGCATCGGGAGTTAATCCCCTAATCATCGGAATTGAATAACGCTCCGGTCCCTTTGAAACAATTAACTTAACTGTTCCACCAGCATCTACCTTGCCGCCACCCGCCGGAAGGCTTTCGATGATCTTTCCTTTAGGAATCTCTTCATCAAATCTATTCTCGACAACAACTGCTGTAAGCCCCAAGGGTGAAATGACACTGACCGCTTCATCAAAACTTCCACCAACAATTGATGGCACAACTACTCGAGAACCTGGACCGACTAAGGTCCACCAGCCGCCAACACCAAGAGCAACTGCCAGGATCAATGCAACCTTACGATTGCGTCGAACCCGCTTGCTTGCACGCTTTTTCTTCTCTTCTTTGCGGCGAATCTCCTTAGTTGTCTCCACCACTGGAGCTGTGGGTTCAACGGGTGCAACCTCTTTAACCTTCTTGCGTGGCTTTTCTCTAATTGGCTCCACTGGTAAATCTAAACCTAAATCCATTTGATTCTTGCGTGGATCTAAATCAATTTGAATCTGCTGTAACTTCTCCAAGAAATCGCCAGCGGTACGTGGTCGCTCATCCGGATTTTTAGCGGTCGAACTTGCAATCAAATCATCTAAAGCTTGAGGAATATCCTTGCGCTTGCTGCGAAGGCGTGGAATCTCCTCATTGACATGCATGTAGGCGACTTGAATTGGTGACTCTGCAGAGAAGGGTTTTTCTCCAGTCAGCATTTCATAGGCAACGATTCCAGCCGCGTAAACATCGCTCCGAGAATCAGCTACTCCGCGCTGCACCTGCTCGGGGGAAAGATAAGAAACACTTCCTAGAATCACACTTGATTCTGCGGTCATGGTGGAACCAATAAGTTCACCTCGCGCCAAACCAAAATCAGCGATCTTGATTCGGCCTTCCTTGGAGATCAAGATATTTTCAGGCTTGATATCGCGATGAACAATGCCCAGTGCATGCGCAGCGGCAAGCGCGCTCAAAATTGGAGTTAAGTAATTGATCGCATCCTTGATTTCAAAGCGACCGCGTTCATTCAAATATTCGCGAAGAGTGTGGCCTTCAATCAACTCCATTACTAAAAAGACCGCAGGAACTCCGCTTTGATTCCAACCCTGATCTTGAACTGCAACGATGTTGGGGTGGGAGAGTGCGGCTGCAGCTTTTGCTTCCTTTATAAATCGTGAAACAAAGGCTTCATCTTGCGCAAGGTGTGGATGCATGATCTTGACCGCAACTTTTCGATCAAGCCGGGTATCGATAGCTTCATAGATAGAAGCCATTCCACCATTAGCGACCTGACGCAATAATTGGTAGCGCCCATCAATGAGCTCTCCGGTCAGATCAGACATGTGCAGATTTTATGGAGCCCACCTTGTACAAGGCCTAAGGGCGCGCCCAAAAGCCTTATGAAGTGAGTTTAAACTCGCAGTTTTCACGGGTTTGATCCAGATCAAAGTGAATTGATTGTTGAATCTGCCATTGACGCATTTCTTTTTCGATATGTGCACCATCACGAGCTAAAACCCTTTTCAGACCAGTCTCAGCATCGATATCTAACCAATAGGTCGTCGCACCTGCTTTTCGCACTACAGTCTGTGCAGCACCAACGCCCTCAAGAATTAAGTAATCGGTAGGAGTAATTACCTCTTCACGATCAAATTTCATGAGATGCCAGTTAAAAACTTTGATTGTGCATTCGTTGCCAGATAAGTGGGCCGAAGTTATCTCTTCCAAGGTTTGAGTTAGCGCACTACCAAGTGCGCCATCCCAACCCTCGTAGAGATCATCCATATGAATTGTTCGAACCGTTGAGTGCGCTGAGAACTCAGCCTCTAACTTGGCTGCAAGAGTAGTTTTACCTGCTCCTGCCGGACCATCAATGGCTAAGAGAGTCACGCCAGCGTTTCCATCCGAGCATGGCCACAATTGCAAAGACTCCGTACAGGAGTGCGGTAAACCAATACCCAAGCGAGAGGTATTGAATCGTTGCAACTACATTGACGATAAGCCAGAGCACCCATGTTTCATACTTTTCGTAGATCATCAATAACTGTGCGACAAGTGAGCCAATAAGAATGAAGGCATCGGTCCAGGTTGCAGCTGCACCAATATCTGCCAACACCGGAGATAAAAATGCAACACTTACTAATGTTCCAATCGCAATTCTTACTCGGATTCGATTAGAGATCGTTCCAGGGACCGCTCCAGTAGGTGCCCACCCAAACCATCCATAAATCGCTGCACCGATGAAAACAATTTGCAGAATCGCGCTTGCAAAGAGATCTACCTGATAGAAGAAAACACCATACAAACCGCTGCTTAAAACCCACCAAGGCCAAGTGATTCGTTTTCCAGTTGTTCCAAGATAGACACCAATAAATGAAGCGACCGCTGCTGTGAATTCAAGAATTGATACTTCATAGCCCCAGGCTGTAAATAAAGTGGATGACATAGTTCATTCCTTTCCACATCCGCATTACCGGATGGGTCAATCGGTCGGTCTGAATTTCAGACCCTCTCAGCCTTATAGGCTCCCGTGGTTGATACTTTAGCGTGAAATTAGTTGTCGCTTAACAAAAGCAGCGCCGGCAACACGAATTCGTCGAGCTGTCGATGTCTTGGCTCTGTGA
>JBEAVJ010000147.1:0-2870 GCA_041160995.1 Actinomycetota bacterium
CGCGCATTCCGCGGTCTTCAGATTCTAGGTATTCAACAATGAGATTTGCATGACGGAACATAACTTCGCGGACTTCATGCAAAGTTGGCGTAATTTGTTTGCCTTCACCTTTGAGGGCAGACACAAGATCAGTAAATAACCAAGGTCGTCCTAAACATCCACGACCAACCACGACTCCTGCGCAACCACTTTGCTCAACCATCGACACCGCATCGCTGCCCGACCAGATATCGCCATTGCCCAAAACAGGTACTCCTGTTGGCTTTAAGTGTTCAACCAGGCGTGCAATTGCTGACCAATCCGCTTTTCCTTCATACATTTGTGCTGCGGTTCGTGCATGCAATGCGACCCAAGCAACTCCTAAATCTGCAGCTGATTGAGCAGCCTCCAAATAAGTTTCATGATCGCTATCGATACCGATGCGCATCTTTACCGTTACTGGAATACCAAATGGTTTTGCTGCTTCAACCGCAGCTCCAACAATGCTGGTAAACAATTTGCGCTTAAATGGAAGCGCAGCTCCCCCGCCCTTACGTGTCACCTTAGGTACCGGGCAACCAAAGTTCATATCAATGTGATCGGCAAGATTTTCTTTACCAAGCATTGTTACCGCCGCTCGCATCGTTGTTGGATCAACGCTGTACAACTGAACAGAACGTGGCCACTCATCTTTGCCAGGAACAATCATTCGCAAAGTTTCAGGACGTCTTTCAATCAACGCTCGAGCGGTAACCATTTCGGAAACAAATAATCCTGCACCTTGTTCGCGACAGAGCGTGCGAAATGGAGCATTGGTAATTCCGGCCATGGGAGCCAGAACAACCGGCGGATCAATGTAATGATCACCGCTTGCTAGTGGAAGTAAGAGTGGTTTTAGCAACCTAGTAAACGAGGTGCTAACCATGCTTCGACCTGATCCAGGCCGATGCGCTCTTGCGCCATTGTGTCGCGATCGCGAATTGTTACCGCATAGTCAACGGTGATGCAATATGGAGTACCGATCTCATCTTGACGACGGTAACGACGTCCGATTGCACCTGCATCATCAAAATCAATGTTCCAGTTCTTGCGAAGTTGTGCAGCAAGATCACGTGCCTTAGGTGAAAGATCTGCGTTACGTGACAAGGGCAAGACCGCTGCCTTAATTGGTGCCAAGCGATGATCTAGCTTTAGTACCGCACGCTTTTCCATTTCGCCCTTGCTATTTGGTGCTTCATCTTCAGTGAAAGCATCCATCAAGAAGGTCAGAGTGCAACGATCTACACCTGCCGCAGGCTCAATTACATAAGGAGTCCAGCGCTCCCCCTTTTCCTGATCAAAGTAAGAAAGATCCTTACCTGATGCAGCTGAGTGGGCCTTTAGATCGAAATCTGTGCGGTTAGCAATACCTTCGAGCTCGCCCCATTCAGTTCCGGCGAATTCAAACTTGTATTCAATATCTGCGGTGCGCTTTGAATAGTGCGAGAGCTTCTCTTTTGGATGATCGTAAATACGCAAACGATCTGGGTTGATACCAAGATCTACATACCAAGCAAGTCGTGTATCGATCCAGTACTGGTGCCACTCTTCATCGCTACCAGGAACAACAAAGAACTCCATCTCCATCTGCTCAAACTCGCGTGTGCGGAAAATGAAGTTTCCAGGTGTAATTTCATTACGGAAAGACTTACCAATTTGGCCAATTCCAAATGGAGGCTTCTTGCGTGATGTTGTCAT
Source organism: Actinomycetota bacterium (assembly GCA_041160995.1). Classification (GTDB taxonomy): domain Bacteria; phylum Actinomycetota; class Actinomycetes; order Nanopelagicales; family Nanopelagicaceae; genus Planktophila. The sequence goes on from JBEAVJ010000147.1 coordinate 1,717, forward strand.
TACCTGATCAAAGTTAATAAAGATTCCTTGAGCTGTTTCTGGGCGCAAATAAGCAAGACCTGATTCATCTTCAACTGGTCCCAAGAAAGTCTTGAGCAAACCGCTGAACTGCTTAGGTGTTGTGAACTGTCCCTTATTTCCGCATGCTGGACAGTTGACCTCTGTTAATGATGCAGGCTTTTTCTTGTGCTTAGCTTCGTACGCTTCTTCAAGGTGATCTGCGCGGTAACGCTTGTTACATGCGGTGCATTCAGTTAGTGGATCGCTAAATGTTGCAACGTGTCCTGATGCTTCCCACACTTCCTTCGCCAAGATCACACATGAATCAAGTCCGACAACATCTTCGCGGCCCATGACCATCGACTTCCACCATTGACGCTTTACATTGTTCTTAAGCTCGACTCCGAGTGGGCCGTAATCCCAAGATGCGCGAAGTCCGCCATAAATTTCAGATGATGGGTAAACAAACCCACGACGCTTTGCTAGTCCTACGATATTTTCTAAACGGTCCGTTGCCATCACTACCTCATCCGGCGAATTCAAGAGCCGGTGAAACATGGGCTTGCCCATCCGGCTGGCTGTCGGCGAAAAGCAACGTGTGTTACTTCCGTACGAGAATTTTACTCTGTGTATGGCCGTTCGTAGGCACCTGGCTCATCGATAGCTTGTGCGAGCAATGGGATCGCATTCATCTTTACATTGAGATTGCTTAACGCTCTGCGATAAGAGCCCACATTTTCCCAATGGGTGACAAGAGACCACAAAGTTGTGTCATCCAGATTTTGTCCAAACTCGCCGCTGACAAAACCGGCACAGGCGGAAAAAGCCTCGAGAGCGGTCGCTAACTGAGCCTCAAAGTGGGCGGCGTTAGCCAAGGGGGTTGAAAAACGGGCGATTGCGAGCATGGGCTGAGCGTATCGGCTCGGATTTGGAAATGATAATCATTTCCATTTTGTGATACTGTCCAGATATGAACATGGCCATCATCCTCGCAGCCCTTACCGCCATCTCTACCTTTGCAGGAGGGGCCTTGGCCCTGAAGGCAAAGGATCGCCTCCATCTAGTTCTGGGTTTATCAGCTGGTCTACTTCTAGGTCTTGTTGCCTTTGATCTTCTGCCAGAAGTCTTTGAACTTGGAACACAAGAGTTCCTAC
>JBEAVJ010000001.1:0-20993 GCA_041160995.1 Actinomycetota bacterium
CTTACTAGAACCAGCTGATGGCACACCTAATGTCATCGATACTGAAGAAGCTTTTCGAAATGCCTTACATCTTCTCTCTCAGGGAACCGGGCCATTTGCAGTCGATGCTGAACGAGCATCTGGCTTTAGATATAGCGCACGGGCTTATTTAATTCAGATCAAAAGAAACAAAGGTGGCCTCCATCTCATTGACCCGATTCCATTTGGGCCAGGACATGCACTTTTTGTTGAACTCAATAATTTGCTCAATACCGATGAGGTAATTCTTCATGCAAGTACTCAAGATCTCCCCTGCTTGCGCGAACTCGGCATTAATCCAGTGAAGCTTTTTGACACTGAATTAGCAGGAAGAATCGCTGGTTTGTTCTTGAATCTTTAATGGGAGTGACTCTTGCTAAAGAGCACAGCGCTGCAGATTGGTCAGCTCGGCCATTACCGAAAGAGTGGCTTACCTATGCCGCCCTCGATGTAGAACTACTTGTTGAGCTGCGCGACTCAATGAATTCAATTTTGGAGAAAGCAAAAAAACTTCCTTGGGCTACTGAGGAGTTTGCATCGATCTTGATGGCACCACCTGCACCTCCCCGAGTTGATCCATGGCGCAGAACATCTGGAATGCACAAGATTAAAAGACGTGATCAATTGGCGATTATTAAATCCCTCTGGATCGCACGCGACTCTGTAGCCTCTCGGCAAGATATTGCTCCAGGGAAACTGCTTAACGATTCAGCGATAGTTGAGCTTGCGATCTCGGCTCCGACAAATAAAAAAGAGTTTGAAAAGTGTTTGCGACCTCTTGGGTTGCGAGCCCGTTGGATGGAAAATCTTCAGTTGTGGCTTGACTCAATTGCAGCTGCCGTTGCTACCCCCGAAGATCAGTGGCCAGCGATGCGAACAAATGCAGATACTTTGCCTCCAATAAAGTTGTGGCGAGATAAGTTTCCCGAGAAGTTTGCTCCGCTGTCTCATGCACGAGCCGCGATTGAGTTAATTGCGCAGGAGAATGAGATCCCAGTTGAAAACCTCATCACCCCTGAATATGTTCGACGCATCTGTTGGAAACCGCCTGTTGGAGCAACAACCACCTTGTCCATTTCAGAGGTCGAGAAATCACTGGCCGAACTTGGGGCGCGTCAGTGGCAGATTGATTTAGTAGCCCCGGCGGTGGCGGCAGCACTCTTAGAGCGTGAACCACTCGTTATCCCCGCCGAAGAGGGTGCCGAGCCTGAAGATCAAGGGTAAATAGGTTCTGTCCTAAATCCTTACTGACGAGTAACATGTCATCCATACCTGGATAAAGCCCAACCTAGATAAAGGATGTTCCATGTCACGCACAGTTGTTCTCGTTGATGCAGTCCGTACCCCATTTGGAAAGGCTGGCGGAATGTACGCCGGTACTCGCGCCGATGATTTGATGGTTCGCGCAATCCGTGGACTTCTCGAACGTAATCCAAAGATTGATCCGGCATCAATTGAGGATGTAGCTATTGCAGCTGCAACACAAACAGGTGATCAAGGAATGAACATTGGACGAAGCGCAGCTTTGCTATCAGGTTTACCAAACACAGTTCCTGGTTACTCCATCGATCGCTGGTGCGCAGGTGCACTAACCGCTGTAACAACAATTGCAGGTGCAATTGCAATGGGAGCCAATGAGATTGCAATCGCCGGTGGTGTTGAACATATGGGTAACCATCCAATGGGCGAAGGTATGGATCCAAATCCTCGCTACCTTGCAGAACGCATCGTTGAACAAGATGCACTTGCAATGGGTGCGACCGCTGAGCGTTTGCATGATCGTTTTCCTCAGTTAACTAAGGAACGCGCCGATCGCTACGCCATGAACTCGCAGGTGAAAACTGCGCAGGCATATGCCGATGGAAAGATTCAACGAGATTTAATTCCAACCGCAGCACGTAACGCTGAACTTGGCTGGACCGTTGCAACAGTTGATGAGGCACCACGTCCTCAAACAACAATGGAGGGTCTTGCAGGATTAAAGACACCATTTCGTCCATCAGGGCGTGTAACTCCAGGAAACTCTTCTGGCCTCAATGATGGAGCAACAGCTGCAATCCTTGCTAGTGAAGAGAAGGCGCTGGAACTTGGTTTAACAATTAAGGCAAAGATGGTCACCTTTGCATTTGCCGGTGTTGAGCCAGAAATCATGGGCTATGGACCGGTACCTTCAACAATTAAGGCTCTGAAGCAAGCGGGCTTGAAGATTGAAGATATCGGAGCCTTTGAGATCAACGAGGCCTTTGCAGTGCAGGTAATTGCATTCTTAGATCACTTCGGAATCGCAGATGATGATGCACGTGTTAATCCATATGGTGGCGCGATCGCTGTAGGTCACCCACTTGCTTCATCAGGAGTGCGTTTACTACTTAATCTTGCCCGCACCTTTGAAGCACAACCAGAGGTTCGTTATGGAATTACAACGATGTGTATCGGTCTAGGCATGGGCGGAACAGTTATTTGGGAAAACCCACACTTCAAGGGAGCAAAGTAATTATGAGCGCAGATATCACTCTTCCAGCAGGAGCACCTGAAGAAGTAGTTACCAATGCATTAGTCCGCGAGATTGATCTTGCAGCCTTTGGTGGCAAGGGTTCTATGGCGTTAATTACTTTAGATAATGGACATGATCACAACCGTCCAAACACCTTCGGTCCACAATCTGTTACAGCCCTTGATGCAGCAATTACCGATGCCATCGCTCGCAAGCCTGCAGCGATTGCAATTACCGGTAAGCCATTTATCTTTGCAGCCGGTGCTGATCTTTCAGCTCTCTCATTCTTAAATGATCGCAAGCAATCACTAGCGATCGGCAAGCTTGGACATGATGTGTTTCGTCGTTTAGGCGAAAGCTCAATTCCAACCTTTGCATTTATCAATGGCTTAGCTCTTGGTGGCGGTCTAGAGGTTGGTCTTCACTGCCACTACCGCACAGTTGCAACAACAGCATTTACCGCTTTGCCTGAAGTATTCCTAGGACTTGTTCCAGGATGGGGTGGCGCAACAATTCTGCCTAAGTTAATTGGCCCAGAGCGCGCTGTTCAGGTGATTATGCTCAACGCTCTTAACAACAACACCATGATGAAGGCCAAGGATGCTTTGAAGCTTGGTGTTGTTGATGCAATGTTTGAGCCAGCTGATTTCCTAGAGCGTTCAATAGGTTTTGCGGTAGGCGTTCTCAACGGCACAACAAAGATTGAACGCGCTGATTACAGTAATGATCCTGCTTGGGAAAGCGCCCTAGCTACAGGTAAGGCAGCTGCACTCAAGAAGTATGGTGGCGCGGAAATCGCCTCCCCTATGAAGGCGTTGGAGCTCATTGCTGCGGCAAGAACCAACACATTAGGAGAAGGTTTTGATGCGGAGGATCAAGTCCTTGCTGATTTAACAATGTCCGATCCACTTCGTGCATCTCTCTATGCATTTAATTTGATTCAGAAAAAGCGCAAGAAGGTTGAGGGTGCACCAAAGCCTGCACTTGCTCGCAAGGTAGCCAAGGTTGGTGTTGTCGGTGCAGGTTTGATGGCATCACAGTTAGCGCTGCTCTTAGTTCGCAATCTCAAATGTCCTGTCGTAATGACGGATATTGATCAGGCACGTGCCGATAAGGGCGTTGCCTGGGTGAGAAATGAGCTTGCCAAGCAGGTTGAGAAGAAGAGAATGAGCCCAGAATCTGCGGCACGTCTTTCCGCTCTAGTTTCAGGCTCTGCTGATCAAACAGTCTTTGCTGGCTGCGACTTCATTATTGAAGCGATCTTTGAGGAGCTTTCACTCAAGCAGGAGCTATTCAAGAAGCTAGAGAGCATCGTCTCTCCAGAGTGCGTTCTTGCAACTAACACCTCTTCCCTATCGGTCGAGCGAATGACTGAAGGACTTAAGAATCCAGAGCGCGTAGTTGGCTTCCACTTCTTTAATCCAGTTGCGGTAATGCCATTGCTCGAGGTTGCTCGTACATCAACAACTGATGATGCAACCACTGCAACAGCAATTGCTGTTGGAAAAGAGCTTAAGAAGACAATGATTATCTGCAAGGATGCACCTGGCTTTGTTGTAAATCGTTTGCTCACCCGTTTCATGGGCGAGGTCACCGATGCGGTTGATGAGGGAACTTCTCCAGCCGTTGCTGACTCTGCGATGATGGAGATTGGTTTCCCAATGTCACCATTCCAGCTATTGGATCTTGTGGGTCCTGGAGTTGCTCTGCATGTGTCAGAAACTTTGCACAACAACCTCGGCCCTCGTTACAGAATCTCTCCAACGATGCAGCGCATGGTGAAGGAAGGGGTTCGCAACTTCTACATCAAGGGAGAGGATGGATCTGTATCTGCAAATCCAGCAGCTCTTGCCCTGGTAGAGAAGGGAACAACTCCATCTACCGCTGAACAGGTACGTGCACGCGCACTGAAGGCGTTAGCCGAGGAGGCTCGCATGATGCTCGATGAAGGCGTTGTAACAACACCTGCTGAGATTGATCTCTGCATGTTGATGGGCGCTGGATGGCCAATGCACTTGGGTGGAATCTTGCCGTACTTGGATCGCGAAGGAATCAGCGAATCAGTTACTGGAAAGCGCTTCCATGACAAGGGAGTTGCATCTCTTCCTTAGATCGCTGGAGTTCTTAAAACTAGGAAACCCACCCTGCAATCTGCTGCACTATTGCAGCAGGGGTGATTTCTAGATCATCAAGAATCTCATTGCGCTTTGAGTGCTCAATAAACTCAAGAGGAACACCGATTGAGTGCAGGGAACAATTACTTCCTGCCTCTCTCAAAGTTTCAGAGATCGCACTAGCGATACCTGCATGCTTAATTCCATCCTCTACAACAACTACCGTTTCATAATCGGCGCACAAAGCGGTCACTGCTGGGGAGATTGGCTTAACCCACACAGGATCTACTACGGTGATTTCAATTCCTTGCGCTTGAGCAAGCTGGGCGACCTCTAGAGCCATTCCCGCCATCGCTCCAACGCTAATCAGCAAAACCTTCTTGGAAGCACCACGATGCAATACATCAACACCTGATACCCGTTCCAGAGCTGGAATGTCAGCGGGTACTGCGCCCTTTGGGAATCGAACCATTGATGGAGCATTAGTTATCTCCACGCACCCACGCAAGATCTCCTTCAAACGTGCACCATCACGTGGAGCACCAACGCGCATGTTTGGAACGATTCCAGTTAACGCTAAATCCCAGATTCCGTGGTGCGATGGACCCTCATCGCCAGTTATTCCAGCACGGTCTAAGACAAATGTGACACCTGCATTGTGCAATGCGACATCAAGAAGTAATTGATCAAAGGCACGATTGAGAAATGTTGAGTAAATCGCAATCACTGGGTGCATTCCTGCATACGCCAAACCAGCTGCGCTTGTAACCGCATGCTGTTCTGCAATACCAACATCGATTGTTCGCTCTGGGAAACTCTGTGAGAACTTGTCTAGGCCGGTTGGTCCAAGCATCGCAGCGGTTATTGCCACAACCCTTGAATTCTCGCGACCAATCTGAGTAATCTCTTCAGAAAAAGCGTTGGTCCATGATGGTGCTGATGCCTTTACTGGCTTTCCAGTTACGGGATCAACGATTCCAACCGCGTGGAACTTCTCTGCAATATCTTCGAGAGCGGGTGTATAGCCACGTCCCTTTTCAGTAATTGCGTGAACAATGACGGGAGAGCCAAACTCCTTAGCCATCTGCAAGGTTTTCTCCATCGCAACGATGTCATGGCCATCAATAGGACCTAAATACTTAAAGCCGAGATCTTCAAACATGCCTTGAGGGGCAACCATGTCCTTGATTCCCTTTTTCATTCCATGCAAAGTTCCGTAGATGTACTTTCCGACCACTGGGGTGTTGTGAAGCATTCTCTTGCCTCGACCCAAAATACGCTCATACTCTTTGCTCGCTCGTAATGTCGTCAGATATGTAGCAAGGCCACCAATAGTTGGCGAGTAAGAACGCTCATTGTCATTGACAACAATGACAAGGTTTCGATCAGACTCAGGTGAAAGATTGTTGAGCGCCTCCCATGACATTCCTCCGGTAAGCGCGCCATCACCCACAACGGCAACTACATGGCGTTGAGACTGACCTGTGAGTGAAAAGCCTCGAGAGACTCCATCTGCCCACGATAAAGCTGTAGATGCATGGGAGTTTTCAATGACATCATGTTCACTTTCGCGGCGATTTGGGTACCCTGAAATTCCATCGCGCTGCCTTAGAAGATCAAATTGATCAGCGCGGCCGGTAAGAATTTTGTGAACATAGGATTGATGACCTGTATCAAAGAGAACTACATCGCGTGGTGATTGAAAAACTCTATGTACGGCGATTGTTAACTCAACAACACCAAGATTTGGTCCCAAGTGCCCACCGGTACGAGATACCTTTTCAATCAGAAATTCACGAATATCCGAAGCCAACTGATTTAACTCGGCAGGGCTCATGCCCCGTAGTTCATCTGGCGATTGAATATTGATTTTCATTGTCAATGAGTAAGTATTTACTCAACCAACAATGAGCGAAGTACGTACTGCATGATTCCACCGTGACGGTAGTAATCTGCCTCACCTGGAGTATCGATACGAACCTTTGCAGTAAATTTCTTATCTCCAGCTGTAACGGTTAGCTCCTTTGGAACTCCCCCGCTATTCAGTGCAGTAATTCCAGTAATTGAAAATACCTCAGTTCCATCTAGACCGAGCGATGCAGCGGTTTCCCCATCCTTAAACTGCAATGGTAAAACACCCATTCCGATCAGATTTGAACGGTGAATACGCTCAAAGCTTTCTGCAATAACCGCTCGTACTCCAAGTAGCGCCGTTCCCTTTGCAGCCCAGTCACGTGATGATCCAGATCCGTACTCCTTGCCCGCAAGAATTACTAGTGGAACACCAGCTTCTTGATAAGCAACGGATGCATCATAAATTGTTGTTTGATCGCCATTTGCTAGGAAGTTGCGGGTGAATCCACCTTCAACACCATTAAGCAAAAGATTCTTAAGGCGGATATTGGCAAATGTTCCACGAATCATTACCTCGTGATTACCTCGGCGAGATCCGTAAGAGTTGAAATCTGCACGTTCAATTCCATGTTCAGCCAAGTACTTTCCAGCTGGTGAATCAGCCTTGATATTTCCAGCTGGAGAAATATGGTCTGTAGTCACTGAATCACCAAGGACAGCTAGAACTCGTGCACCTGAGATATCAGTTACAGGTGTTGGGTTCTTTGGCATACCTTCAAAGTAAGGAGGTTTGCGAACATAGGTCGATTTTGCATCCCACTCAAAAACCTTGCCAGTAGGTGTTGCAAGTGACTTCCAGCGATGATCGCCCTCAAATACCGTTGCGTAATCCTTGGTAAACATTTCAGATGAGATTGAAGAATCGATAACAGATTGAATCTCTTGCGGGGTAGGCCAAATATCTTTCAGGAATACATCATTTCCTGCGGTGTCCTTGCCCAGTGAATCCTTCTCAAAATCATGATCCATAGTTCCTGCGATTGCATAGGCAACGACAAGTGGTGGAGATGCAAGGTAGTTCATCTTTACATCTGGGCTGATTCGGCCTTCGAAGTTACGGTTTCCAGAAAGAACCGCCGTTACAGCAAGATCTGACTCATTGACCGCTTTGCTAATTTCAATCGGAAGAGGGCCTGAGTTACCGATACAAGTAACGCAACCATAACCAACAAGGTTGAAGCCGAGCGCTTCCATGTACTTAGTTAAATCTGCGCGATCGTAATAATCAGTTACTACCTTTGATCCTGGAGCTAATGTTGTCTTAACCCAAGGCTTTGATTTCAACCCCTTTTCTACCGCTTTCTTAGCAAGTAGAGCAGCACCAATCATTACTGAAGGGTTAGAGGTATTTGTACATGAAGTAATTGATGCGATAACAACATCGCCATTCTTCACACGAGTAGAGCCTGCAGGAACCTCGCCCTTATTGGTTTTCTCACCAAAGTAGCTAGGAAGAATCTTCTCGAAGGCGCTCTTTGAATCGCTCAGCGAGATGCGATCTTGTGGGCGCTTTGGACCTGAAATTGATGGAACTACAGTTGAAAGATCTAGCTCTACAACTTGAGAGAAACGTGGTTCAACTGATGGGTCATGCCACATTCCCTGCGCCTTAGCGTACTTTTCAACGAGAGAAACTTGATCTTCAGTGCGACCAGTAAGGCGCAGGTAACGAAGCGTCTCTTCATCAATTGGGAAAATTGCACATGTTGAGCCGTACTCAGGACTCATATTTCCGATTGTTGTTCGGTTTGCCATCGGAACCGCTGTCACTCCTGGGCCGAAGAACTCAACAAACTTGCCAACAACGCCGACCTTACGCAAGATCTCGGTAATGGTGAGCGCCATATCTGTTGCAGTTGTTCCTAATGGGAGTTCGCCTGTGAGCTTGAATCCAACAACACGAGGAATCAGCATCGATACCGGCTGACCTAGTAGAGCCGCCTCGGCTTCAATTCCTCCAACACCCCAGCCAAGGACTCCGAGTCCATTGACCATGGTTGTGTGTGAATCTGTACCAACAACTGTGTCTGGGTATGCGCGCAATGTTCCTTCAACTGTGCGGGTCATAACCACACGTGCGAGGTACTCAATATTTACTTGGTGAACAATTCCCGTTCCAGGTGGAACTACCTTGAACTCATCAAATGCTGTTTGGCCCCAACGCAAGAAGCGGTAACGCTCCTGGTTACGCTCATACTCGATATCGGTATTTTGCTCAAAAGAATCCTTAGTTCCAAACTTATCTGCGATCACCGAGTGGTCGATTACGAGTTCAGCTGGCGCAAGCGGGTTCACCTTTGAAGGATCTCCCCCGAGATCAACAATCGCCTCGCGCATAGTGGCAAGGTCAACAACACATGGAACACCTGTGAAGTCCTGCATGATCACACGTGCTGGCGTAAATTGAATCTCGGTATCTGGCTCAATTGATGGATCCCACTTGGCCAGGGCGCTGATGTGATCGGCGGTGATGTTTGCGCCATCTTCAGTGCGCAAGAGGTTCTCAAGCAAAACCTTCAAACTGTAAGGAAGGTTAGCCGCGCCATCGATCTGTGAGATATCAAAGATCTCAAAACTCTTACCCGCAACTTCTAGATTCTTTTTTGCGTTGAAAGAGTTCTTACTCATTATCAGCCTTTCGTCGATGCGCTTAACAGGCGCTCAAGATACCTCAGCACGCTCATACAGGGCAACACATTCGATGTGATGTGTCATCGGAAAGAGATCAAAGGCACGTAACCCCGCCAGTGAATAACTGTGATCTTCAAGATAGGCGGTATCTCTAGCCAGGGCAGCTGGGTCACAAGCGACATAAACAATCGCCCTGGGATTTAACGCCGCAATCTGAGAAATCACATCCTTGCCAGCACCTTCACGTGGAGGATCTAGTACTACAACATCTGCCGATGTCACACGAGGCAAAAGTTTGGCAACATCGCCTGTAGCAACAGTTACATTCTTATGTGAGGCAAAATTTCTTCGCGCATCCTCTGTTGCAACTTTGCTTCCTTCAATCAAATCAATATGACCTTCGGGACCAACCTCATCGATTATTGCTGCGGTAAATAACCCCACACCGCCATAAAGATCAAGAACATGATCGCCAGTTGAGATATCTGCAAAATCTAAAACAGTTTGAGTAAGAATTTCTGGGGCCTTTGAGTGGCTTTGCCAAAAAGATTCTTGGCTCACCTCTAACCCTCTACCTTCTACAACTTCATGCAGGACCGCTGGTCCTTCGGTGATTCTCGCTTTTTCTTCACCTCTTGTTGGAGCAAGTGCAATTGTCCGTTCGCCGGTACTTGAAGCGCTGATCTCAACACGAACATCTCCCTTGAGATTTCGCCCCGCTATTTCAGAAAAATTCATGCCATCGACGCAAATGATGCAGTTATCTACTGGTGCAATTGAGTGTGAGCGAGACTTATAAAATCCCAGCTTTCCATTTCTATTGGTTGTGGCTATTGCGCGCGTTCGCCAACCAACAGCTGGACCAACCTCTTCCACCTCAACCTGAATATCCTTCTTGGCGATTCTGGAGAACTGTTCGGTGATGACATGAGATTTAAGGGTTCGCTGATACGCAGGATCAATGTGCTGGAAATCGCATCCTCCGCATCCTGCACGGTGTGAAAACTGACAAGGGGCTTCAACTCTGAACTCAGATGGCGAAGAGATCGCAACTACATCGCCACGATTAAAAGATGAACCGGTGCTAGTTATCTCAACTGTGCACTGCTCCCCGGGAATTGCGTGGCGAACGAAAATTACAGCCCCGTTGTAGCGGGCGATGAAATGGCCCCCATGCGCGACCTTTTCAATACTCACATCGATCAAATCACCGATTTTTAGGGCTGAACTCTTGTTTGATGCCATGGAAGGAAGTTTATGGGTGTAAGTTACTTCCTGTGCACGTAGTCATCATGGGTTGCGGTCGAGTTGGTTCATCACTGGCCACAGAGCTCGAAGCCGCTGGACACACAGTTTCAGTTATTGATCAGGCGAGAGAAGCGTTCCGCCGTCTTGGTCCAAACTTTAAAGGCCGCACAGTTACAGGTGTTGGCTTTGATAGAGACACACTTCTAGAAGCGGGCATTCAAGATGCCGATGCCTTTGCAGCGGTAAGTAATGGCGATAACTCAAATATTTTGGCGGCCCGCGTAGCTCGCGAAACCTATGGTGTTCAAAATGTTGTGGCCCGTATTTACGATCCAGGTCGCGCTGAGATTTATCAGCGTTTAGGTATTCCAACTGTTGCAACTGTTTTGTGGGCAACGGATCAAATCTTGCGTCGCTTAGTACCTGAAGGCTCTCGCTCCGAGTGGAGAGATGCGACTGGAATGGTGCAGTTGTGCGAAGTACACCCACAAGAAGATTGGTACGGACGTCCAATTCTCTTGATCGATCAACTCACTCCTGGCAGAGTCGCTTTCATTACGCGCCTAGGAGAAGGACTAATTCCTGATGAGCACACAGTCTTGCAGCAAGGTGACCTCATTCATGTGATGGTGTCAGACAATGATGTTGCTCGAACTGAAGAGATCCTTGCCAGCTCTCCGGAAGGTGAACGCGGATGAGAATTGCTATTGCAGGAGCTGGAAATGTTGGAAGAGCTATCGCTCGCGAACTCTTGGACAACGGCCACCAGGTCCTTTTAATCGATAAGGATCCTAAAGCGCTCAAATTAGAGAGTGTCCCGGATGCTGAGTGGTTGATGGCTGATGCCTGCGAAATCACCTCGCTAGATAACGCTCATCTCAATAATTGTCAGGTGTTGGTTGCCGCTACCGGTGATGACAAAGCAAATTTGGTTACCTCACTATTAGGTAAGACCGAGTACGGAGTCCCTCGTGTAGTTGCTCGAATCAACCATCCTAAGAATGAGTGGCTCTTTGACTCTTCGTGGGGCGTGGATGTCGCGGTATCAACTCCTCGCATCATCTCCGCATTGGTTGAAGAAGCTGTAAGTGTTGGAGATGTGGTTCGTCTCTTCTCATTTAGAAAAGGCCAAGCAAATCTAGTTGAGTTAACCCTTCCAGATGGCTCCGCATGTATTGGAAAAACCGTCGAAGAGATTGAACTTCCTGAAAACGCTGCACTTGCTGCGATTGTTCGTGATGGAAGAGTAATCACAGCAAAGCCCCACGATGTCTTTGCTGCCGGTGATGAGCTTCTCTTTGTTGCATCAGCAGATGCTGAAGCGCAGATTAAATCCTGCTTTATCTCTTAATCTGTAACTTTCTGCGCAGGTGGTCCTGCTTTAATGATTAACCAGGTTCCATATGCTGTCGCGAAAAACAGTGGGTACCCCATCGCCAAGTTAACAGTTCCCAAGAGATTTACATTTCCGCTCTTGTAAATTGGGTACTGCACAGCAATTCTTAGGAAAAACATTCCAACCCAAAGCCAACTTGCTTTGATGTACATCCTCTTTCGGGCGGGGTTGTTGCGCCAGGTAAAGTTCTCACCCAAGAGCGGCCCCAGCACCAAACCTAAAATTGGCCAGCCAACAAGGTTTGCCATTAGGTAAACAACGCCGTAACCAAGATTTGTCAGTAACTTCGGAATGTAAAAATCTTCGGCATTTCCACTGCGATTGGCAAAGTAAGCACAGATCAGAACTCCAATCACTCCAGAAACCGAGTGCTGAATTGTTTCTTTTTGAATCAATCTAATAATTGCCAAGATCAGCGAGAGAGAAAGCGCGGCCCAGATTGCGGTATCAACCTCTTTTGTTACATTAAAGACAATTAGGAAAACAACTGATGGAACACCAGAATCGATGAGCCCCTTTTTGCCACCTAGTGCATTGACAACCTTGTCTCGATCTTCTTCGTGTTGACTCATGAACGTCCTGTCGATCCGAAGCCGCCGGTTCCACGTCCAGATCCGGGTAAATCTTGCACTTCAACAAACTCTGCGCGCTCAACCTTTTGAATAACTAGTTGCGCGATTCGATCGCCCTTTTTAAAGGTTATTGACTCTTGAGGATCATGATTAATCATGATGCATTGAAGCTCTCCCCTAAATCCAGCATCAACCGTTCCTGGTGCGTTCACCATCGTTACGCCATGCTTGATCGCTAAACCAGATCGTGGATGCACAAATGCTGCATATCCATCGGGAAGGGCAATTGAAATACCTGTTGGGACAAGAGCTCTTTCACCTGGCTGTAAGGTGATATCGATGCGAGAAACAATGTCAGCTCCTGCATCCCCACCCTTTGCATAGCGTGGGAGCGGAATGGATTCATCTAAACGGGTGATCAATACCTGGAGATTCTTCATAACTATGGATTCACTCCAAAGTTGGGATCAACGTAGGCCATCAACTCGGGAGTCTTAGCGAACTGCTCTAAATACTCTTTGGGAGCGTTATTCATAAAGTGATCCATTGTGACCACAATAAAGAGCGCAGCTGCCTTCACCGCAATTTCGCCATCTGGCGCATTCAATCGCCCAATAGCTGATGTGTACACCTTGCGATTTGATTGACCCGTTATCTCAGCTGTGATGTGAAGAGTTGAGCCGACAGGAACAGGCTTTAAGAAATCTGTTTCTAACCGTCCTGTCACAGCTGGAGCGCGAAGCAACCACATTAACTTTCCAAGTGCCTCATCAAATGCCAGTGATAAAAGTCCGCCGTGGGCAAGACCTGGTGCCCCTTGATGATTTTCTGTAACTGTGAACTGTGCAGAGACATCTAAGCCCTCGCCAGCGTATGCCACTAGATGTAAACCTGTTGGATGTAACTCTCCACAACCAAAACAATGACCAAAGTGAGAAGGAATCTTGCTTCCAATAGCTGGAGCTAATTGGTGTCGCTCCGGCATTGGTGTTCCTTCAGGTGCGGTGGTGCTGGGAATTACTGCCATGTCTGAACTTTACTCCCTGAATATCCGATACGGTAATCCCCATGCGATACACCGAGGTGATACGTGCGCCACTATGGCTGATCGCCTTTGTGTACTTTCTCTTTCTCTCCATGGTTTTATCGGTCTGGGCCGGGTTAGGAAACACACCGGGAATCATCACCTTTGTACTGCTCACCGCATGGTTGATTGTTTTGTATTTTCGAACTGCGCTAACTATCCGTGTTGATGAAAAATACTTACACGTTGGTGGTGCAAAGCTTGAGCATCAATACATAGGAGCGGTAACCCCATTGACCACAGCAGAATTAAAACTGCTCCGCACCCGCGATGCCGATCCTTCAGCTTTTCTGGCGATGAGATTTTGGTCTAGCAAAGCGGTAAAGGTTGAGGTATCAGATTCCAGAGATTCAACTCCGTACTGGCTTGTCTCCAGCAAAAATCCAAAGAAATTACTTGAAGCGCTTAAAAACTAGTTGCACTCTTTACAAACAGCTTTAGCGCCTTCACCCTTAGCTAACTGGGTGATGTGGTGAACCAAGAAGCATCGTGAGCATGTGAACTCATCAACCTGCTTTGGAACAACGCGAACTGCAAGCTCTTCACCTGAAAGATCTGCACCTGGAAGCTCTAGGTTTTCTGCAGCTTCAGCTTCATCAACATCGATTTGACCGGATTGAGCATCAACACGCTTGGCCTTGAGTTCTTCTAGAGACTCCTCATGAAGTTCCTCATCAGTTTTTCTGGGTGTGTCGTAATCTGTTGCCATTGCTCTCACCGCCTTTTAGTCTCTCGACTTTAACTCTTCAATTAGTGCTTGCGGGCGCATCATGGCGCACTTCAAGCCTTCCATGCTCTATAACACTCGGCGTGTCGGGGTTATTCCCCACTCATTGTTGAGATTTTTCAATTCTCTGCGCCAAGCCCCCATCAACGCGGGCGTGGATTGAGGTTCCCTCTGCGATGTACTGCTCGGAGAAGATTTCCCCCCGTTCATGTATCGCATGGACTAAATCACCTCTGTCATATGGAATGACAACATTAATTTCCACAGATGGTCGCGGTAATGAGTTTTCAATTGCATGCAACAAGCCATCAATTCCAAAACCGGTACGTACAGAGAAGGCGTAACTATTTGGCTCTTTGCGCAGGATCTCCATAATTACATGAGGATCTGCAATATCAACTTTATTGATCGCAATAATCTCAGGAATGTCCTTGCCGCCGATTTCATCAATAACTAGTCGCACAGCTCTAATCTGCTCAAAAGGATCTGCATGAGAGCCATCGACAACATGCACGATTAAATCTGATTCCGACACCTCTTCAAGAGTTGATTTGAAGGCATCGATCAACTGATGCGGTAGATGTCGAACAAAACCTACAGTGTCGCTGAGTGTGTAAATTCTTCCATCGCTCGTTTGAGTCTTACGAACAGTTGGATCTAAGGTTGCAAAGAGTGCGTTCTCAACCAAAACACCTGCATCGGTGAGCTTGTTCAGTAGCGAAGATTTGCCAGCGTTTGTATAACCAGCAATTGCCACAGATGGAATATTGAATCTACGTCTTTCCTGACGTTTGGTATCGCGAGATACCTTCATCTCAGCTATTTCGCGACGCAGCTTGGCCATCTTGTCTCTGATACGACGGCGATCAGTTTCGATCTTTGTTTCACCTGGACCACGTCCACCAATACCTGCACCGCCTGCAGCACGACCACCTACCTGTCGTGAAAGGGAATCTCCCCAACCGCGAAGGCGTGGAAGAAGATATGCAATTTGTGCCAACTCAACCTGCGCCTTACCCTCTTTGCTTTTTGCATGCTGAGCGAAGATATCCAAAATCAAAGCGGTGCGATCTACAACCTTTACCTTCAACTTGTCTTCCAACTGACGAAGTTGAGATGGAGACAACTCACCATCGCACACAACTGTGTCGGCACCGGTGGACATCACCACCTGCTTTAACTCGATAACCTTTCCTGAACCAATATAGGTTGCCGGATCTGGCTTGTCGCGACGTTGGATCAATCCTTCAAGAACCTCTGAACCTGCGGTTTCTGCAAGAGCTTTCAGCTCTGCTAAAGAGTTTTCAGCATCTTTAATTGTGCCTTCGGTCCATACGCCAACAAGTACTACTCGCTCTAGTTGTAGCTGGCGGTACTCAGCCTCAGATATATCTTGAAGCTCTGTAGAGAATCCTTGAACACGTCGTAAGGCGTGACGCTCGGATAGCTCCTGCGATTGATCAAGGTTGTGATCCTCTTCGCTGGCATCAAACTCTGCAGCTACACGTGCACTTTCTTTAAGGAGTTTTTCAAACTCTAAATCAAAATCCTTACTCAAGAAGAAACCCCGAGATATCTACATCTCTAATCAGTACTGCCGGTCCAGTTAAGGTCGCGTTGGAGTGACCATCGATTGAAACCTCAAGACGTCCCCCTGGTGGATTAATGATCCAAGTTGCTGGAAGTTTTCCCTTGGTATGAAGGGTTGCAGCCAGCGCTACGGCGCAGGTACCTGTTCCGCACGAGCGAGTTTCGCCCGAACCTCTTTCAAAGACACGCATCTGAATGGAATTTCCTTCAGTTATCTTTACAAACTCAACATTTACACCCTCTGGGTAGGAATCGCGTGGGCGCACAACTGGTGCCTCTTTAAGCTCACCGATCTCCGACATCTCATCGACAAAAACAACTGCATGTGGATTTCCAACACTGATGTTGTATCCATTCCAAATGTGACCATTTGTACCTGCGGTAATTGCTTCACCTTCATCGGTGACCTGCCCCATGTTCACTGAAATATCATCTGTAAGAGGCACACGTAGATGCTTCACTCCATCGCGAGTATTGATAGCGAAAATGCCTTCAGGTTGGTGTCCACGCTCAACTAGATAGCGGGCCATTACTCGAATTCCATTGCCGCACATTTCAGCCAATGAACCATCAGCATTTCGGTAATCCATAAACCATTTGCCATCGCGCTTAATCATGCGAATCAAGCCATCGGCACCGATTCCAGTTTCTCGATTACAGATCGCAGCAGTTTGTGCTGTCGTAATAGAGTGCTCATCATTGGGGTCGAAAACGAGAACAAAGTCATTTTCTGTCCCGTGGCCATATGTAGCGATCATTGAGATTAGTTTATCGATTCAAGGATGCGCTCGAGTGAATTCTGAACTGGTGAAATCCAGGTGATGCGATCATCACGAGAAAACCAAGTCTCCTGGCGACGTGCATACTGACGTGTGGCTCGTTTTGTCTCTTCTTGAGCCTCTTCCTGAGAAACCTTGCCCTCAATCTGTGCAATTACTTGTGCATATCCCAAAGCTCTTTGTGCAGTTGTTCCCTGCATGATTCCAGCGGCTAAAAGTTTCTCTGCTTCCTGGACTAAACCTTTCTCCCACATCTGATCTACTCGCAATGAAATTCTCTCAGACAAGGTGTCACGGTCCATTACTAAGCCAAACTGCTGAGCATGTGGGTATCTAGAGCTTTCTTCGCGGGGAAGATTTGCAGTAAATGGCTTACCCGTAATCTTTATTACTTCTAATGCGCGAATCACGCGACGTGAATTGGCCTTATCGATAGCTAGCGCCGCAGCGGGATCGAGTTTTTCAAGCCGTTCAAAAAGTGGAGCAATACCTTTAGTTGCAAACTCAAGTTCTAGCTCTGCACGAACCACTGGATCTGTATCTGGGAAATTGAGTTCATCCAAGATGGCTTTGATATACAACCCTGTTCCGCCAACGATGATCGCATCTTTGCCTCGAGCGTGAATCTCTGAGATCGCCGAACGCGCATTCTCCTGATACCAGGCCACATTTGCATCCTGTGTTACATCAAGCAGATCCATCATGTGGTGTGGAACGCCTTTGCGCTCTTCCATACTTATTTTTGCTGTACCAATATCCATGCCTCGATACAGTTGCATGGAATCAGCGTTGATAACCTCTGCACCGATGTGCTGCGAAAGAGAAACCGCTAAATCACTCTTTCCAGTTGCAGTTGCGCCACAAATTACAATCAATCTCATCGTTTAACCGTTGGAATACCAAGCATTGTTGAAGCTGGACCCGGATTCTCACTTCTAGTTTGATGAGCTTGGGCTCCCCTGGTTTGGCGAACAGCTAGTGGCTCACCAATCAAGTAATGTGCAGATGCCTCAGATATCTTTACCTGAACCTCATCACCGGGACGAGCTACAAATTTATTATCGAAGTGAATCAATCTAAAATCTTCACTCCGGCCGGTCAGTCGCTCTTGCACTTCATCTCGACGGCCTTCATAATCGCCAACCAACACCTTGTGCGTTGTACCGATAGCTTCCTGATTAACTGAGAGAGAAATACTCTGTTGGTGGTTATGCAGACGTGTGTATCGCTCTCCAACAACCTCTGCCGCCACTTGATCGGGCATAGTCGCAGCAGGTGTTCCAGGACGCTTGGAGTATTGATAGGTATAGGCGGCGGTAAAGCGCGCTGTTGAACAAAGATCTAAGGTCGCCTGAAAATCTTCCTCAGTTTCACCCGGGAAGCCAACGATGATGTCAGTTGTAATTGCAGCATGTGGAATCGCACTCCGTACGCGATCGAGAATTCCCAAATATCTATCTGTTCGGTAGGAGCGCCTCATCTGCTGCAAAACTCGATCTGAACCAGATTGCAAAGGCATGTGAAGATGTGGCATCACATTGGGTGTTTGCGCCATCGCTTCGATGACATCATCGGTGAAATCTCGCGGATGCGGTGACATAAATCGGACCCGCTCTAAGCCATCAATCTCACCGCATTTGCGCAAAAGTTTTGCAAAGGCTTGACGATCTCCAAAATCAACACCGTAAGCATTTACATTTTGACCTAGCAAGGTGATTTCAATGACTCCTTGGTCAACCAAAGCTTTTACCTCGGACAAAATATCGGATTCGCTTCGATCTTTTTCAATTCCACGTAACGCTGGAACTATGCAAAAGGTGCAGGTGTTGTTGCATCCCACTGAAACTGAAACCCATGAGGAAAATGCTGACAATCGACGTGCCGGAAGTGTGGATGGGAAATGCTCCAACGCCTCCAAAATCTCAATCTGAGACTCCTCTTCAATGCGAGCACGCTCTAACAAGACAGGTAGTGAACCAACGTTGTGAGTGCCGAAGACAACATCAACATAAGGAGCTTTCTTTAAAATCGTTGCTTGATCCTTTTGTGCAAGGCAACCACCAACCGCGATCTGCATATTGGGGTTAGCCTTTTTAATCGGTGCTAGAAAACTTAAGTTTCCGTACAGTTTGTTATCAGCATTTTCGCGAACAGCGCAGGTATTAAACACAACTATGTCTGCCTGCTCACCTTGGGTTACGGGTAAAAAGCCAGCCTCATCTAGTAACCCTGCGATTCTTTCAGAGTCATGAACATTCATCTGGCAGCCGTATGTTTCGACTGTATAGGTACGTGTCATAGAGATGAGATTGAGTACTTCAAAGTAGAACGATCAATCACCAACATCTGATGGTTATTTAGATGCTGCCAATCGGTGTTTCCCCATCCAGTAGAAGCAATCAGGAAATCTTCTCCGCGTTGGGTAAAACGTAGCTCGTAATGATCAGGTCCACTCCACTCGCTCTTGTTCTCTTCATTAAACTCGCACACCGCTATCAATGTCTCTGGTGTCTGAACCATGATATTCAAGGCAGAGTAATCTGCAATCGAACGAATCTGATTAACGCTTGTGCGCACACCTTCAACTAAGCCCAGTTGATCAACCTGCGACAAAAGCGCGTAAAAGAATCGTTCGCTGTCAGTTGTTCCTGTGATGAGCTTCTTATAATCCTGATTGATGAACTGTTCAGCTGCATCTGAAGGACGGATAGTTCCATTGTGCATAAATGTGGTAGTGCCATGTGTGAATGGATGATTGTTATCAATATTGATGGTGATTCCCTTGGAGGCAAGGCGCAGATGCAACAGCGCGCCATCGGTGATGTTTTCTACACTTGCCCGCGATAGAGAGTCGGAGTCCTTAGCGGCATTTACATCCTTCAGGATTTGGCCATCGTGGGCTAAGCCCCAGCCATCCTTATGCTCAGCAGATAAAGCAACAAACTTCTCAAAATCCGCACCAACTACATCGTAAAAACTCTTACGCTCGAGCGAAGTAAAAGCTAGCAATCTGCACATAGGGCAACTCTACTTGATGGCTAGAGATTCTTCTTTGCGCGCTCTGCCGCTTGGGCTGCGCGCCACTTTGCAATTTCACCATGATTTCCACTCAGCAAGACCGGCGGAACCTCAAGCTCTCGCCACACAGATGGCTTAGTGAAGTTTGGATACTCAAGATAACCCTCTTCATTGTGTGACTCTTCAGCCAATGATTCTGGGTTTCCTAGAACACCTGGAATCAATCGAGTTATCGCTTCAATCATCACGAGAGATGCAACTTCTCCCCCACCAAGAACATAATCGCCGATCGAGACTTCATGAACACGATAACTCTTGCTTTCATAATGTTGTCGCACACGATCATCAATACCCTCATAGCGTCCGCATGCAAATACCAGGTGAGCAGATTGCGAGAACTTGGCAGCCATCGGTTGATCAAATCGCTTACCTGCAGGTGTCAAAATAATCAGATCTGTCTCTGAACTCATTAATGGATCCAGCGCCTTACCCCAAACCTCGGGAAGCATCACCATTCCAGCGCCGCCGCCATACGGAGTGTCATCTACCGTGTTGTGGTTATCAGTTGAAAATGAGCGCAGATCGTGAATACCAAACTCAACTAAACCTTGCTCTTGCGCTTTTCCAAGCAGAGATAGCTGCAATGGTGCAAAGTAATCAGGAAAAATTGTTACCGCATCAATTTTCATTGCATGACTCCTGTTATAGCTGGAGGAATAACAACTACTTTCTTATTAGCAATATCTACAGTTGGAACTAATTGATGAACAAAGGGAATCAATTGTTCGCCTGCAGGAGTCTTGATCGCCAATAAATCCTGACCAGGAAGGTTGATGACATCACTTACCTCGCCAAACACATCCCCATTTTCAAGGAGTGCTTGGCAGCCAATAAGTTGAAGAACGTGATACTCATCTTCATCATCACTCGGCTCATTGATATCTACATCGGCATACAGCATGGTGTTTCGGAGCTTTTCAATGCCATTTCTATCGGTGATTCCATCAAAACCTAATAACAAGATTCCGTTGTGAACTCGGCCGGAGATTATCTTTAGATCTCCATGTGAGTCAGTTTGAACTGTCGCGTGATGAAAAAATAAAACTAAGTAAGATGTACGATAGACTAATGATACTAAAGGATGAGGTTGATGAAGACCTTGTTCTAGGTGACGATGCCATGAAGAACTACAAGCCTAAAACAGTTACTGGTAGTGATGTTACTAAGCGGTTTACTGACATAATTGGAAATCAAGTAGCTGTAAACTATAACGGAGCAAAAGCTGTAGATAGAATGGTGAGTAAAGTTATAGATATGGGTGATTACGTTAATGTTGTGTTGGAAAATGATGGTAAGTACGAGAGTTACAAGTTTGCCGATGGCGAGGCTACTGGCGTTAGTGCTAAAG
>JBEAVJ010000042.1:0-7730 GCA_041160995.1 Actinomycetota bacterium
TCGCGCTTGATCGGCTTGCTCACATTTCCTCCATCGTCGTTGCTAGCGATAGCCTACGACGGCAATGGATAACTCGTCACAACGAAAAATTCTGCGGGTGAGCCCTGCATGCGAACTTCCTCAATTAGCGAGGGACATCACAGCAGCTCTCGCAGGTAATGGCCCCACCCTTGGATTTGGCGAGGTCGGTTCCGAGTCCGGCCCTTCTCAAGCCGCTGTTGTAATTGGCACATCCGGTACGACCGGAACACCCAAGGAAATCTTTTTATCCTCACATGCGTTGATCTCATCTGCACGCGCCTCAAACGCATTTATTGGAGCAAAACCTGGTGACACCTGGTCTCTTCTTTTGCCTTTGACACATGTAGCAGCGGTCAATGTTTTTGTCCGAGCCTTTGAGTTAGGAACAATTCCGGTAGATCTTCGCAATCACTCTGGTGAGTATCCCCGAGTCAACTTCACTGCAATAGTTCCAACACAACTTTTTCGCGCGCTTAATGGAGATGATCACTTACTAAAGCATCTGCAAGGGGCGCAAAGAGTTCTGGTGGGTGGCGCAGCACTTTCTAGCGGCATTCGAAATCAAGCATCCGCTGCTGGAATAAATGTTGTAACTACATATGGAATGAGCGAAACCTCAGGAGGATGTGTTTACAACGGTGAAGTTCTTGAAGGAACCGAAGTTGAAGTTCGAGGCGGATCCATCTTTATTCGCGGAAATGTTTTAGCTTTAAATCTTGATCTCTCTGATGGTTGGTTTGCTACAAGTGACCTAGGTGAGTTTGTTGATGAGAAACTAGTCGTTATTGGTAGATCAGATGATGTAATCATTTCGGGAGGTGAAAATCTCTCGCTCAATAATGTGGAAAGCGTTTTAAACGAGAGCTTCCCTACTATCCAGTGCGCCGCTTTTTCAGTTGACGATCCTCAATGGGGACAAAGCCTGCACATCGCAGTTGTTGGAGATGTAGATACAATCAGCATCACTTCAGTGCTAGAAAGAAAAATTGGCGCATTCGCAAAACCAAAAGGTATTCATCCCGTGAACTCGCTACCATTGCTTGGTATTGGAAAAGTGGATCGCAAGAGATTGGCACAAGAAATACCAAATGAATAAGTGGATACTTGGTGCACGCCCTCGCACTCTTCCTGCGGCAATTGCGCCCGTTGTTGTTGCTACCGCCCTTGTGGGTGCTGATTTCAATTGGTTTCGTGCTGCCTTAGCGTTGAAGGTAGCGGTTTGGCTTCAAATAGGCGTGAACTTTGCCAATGATTACAGCGACGGCGTTAAGGGAACTGATGCAGATCGCGTTGGCCCAATACGTTTAGTTGCTAGCGGCTTGGCATCTGCGCGATCTGTAAAGGCTGCAGCCTTAATCTCTTTTGCAATAGCAAGTGTTGCGGGTACCTGGCTTGCACTCTTAACTTCGCCTCTACTCATCCTTGTTGGAATCATCTCTATCGCAGCAGCATGGGGATATACCGGAGGCAAAAATCCTTACGGATACAAAGGATTAGGAGAGTTATCTGTATTTCTCTTCTTCGGAGTTATCGCAACGATGGGTACTTACTACGCTCAAACAGAAGAGCTAACACTTTTGAGTTTCATTGTCTCTATCCCTATGGGTGCACTCTCCTGTGCGATTCTTTCAATCAACAATCTCCGCGATAGACCAAAGGATGAGTTGGTTGGCAAACTAACTGTTGCTGTACGAATCGGCGATCGAAATGCACGCCGTATGTATGTCGCTCTATTGATTCTTGCCCACTGTGCTGCAATTGCAACTTTCATTCCAACCGCTCTTCTTACTGTGCTGGCTCTTCCGATGAGTTTGTCGATTTCAAGGCAAGTTCTAAGTGGTATTTCAGGTAAAGAGCTGATTCCCGTTCTTGGCAAAACTGGAAAGCTGCAAATGGTTTTCGCCATCTTGTTTGCTATTGGGTTAGGGATACAATAAGAACATGTCAAAAATCATCCCTCTGGTTCTAGTCTTTGGATTAACCATCTATGCGTTGATTGATTGCGCGCGCACCGATGAGTCACAGATTAAGAATCTTCCAAAGTGGGGATGGCTGCTAATAATTATTATTTTGGGACCACAAGCTGTTGCCATTGGTCCGGTTGCATATTTAGTCGCGGGCAGAAACAAGCCAAAGCGGGGTAAGGCACCAAAGCGCCGCATACTTCCACCTGATGATGATCCAGATTTTTTAGGGAAGCTCTAGAGCCCCGAGTAGGTGTGCTTTCCAGTTCCCCAAATGCCAGTTCCCCAAATGTTTACATAAACATAGTTAAACAAAAATGTGGAGCCAGCAAATAGACATAACCAGGCTGCTCGGCGACCGCGCCAACCAATAGTTACACGTGCGTGTAGGTATGCGGCATATGCAACCCACGTAATGAAGGCCCAAGTCTCCTTTGGATCCCAGCCCCAATAACGACCCCAAGCGCTTTCCGCCCAGATAGCACCTGCAATTACTGAAAATGTCCAGAGCGGAAATACAAATGCAACTAATCGGTAGGACAACTGATCAAGGGTTTCTAAATCTGGAAGACGCTTTGCCCACTCTGGACGTTCACCTTTTTGCTCCACGCGATCCAAATACAAATATGCGCTAGCAATAACATTTGAAAGCAAGAACACTCCACCAGAGATAATCGCGGCAGATACGTGAATAACCAGCCATTCTGACTTAAGCGCAGGAACCAGTGGTGCGCTTGGTACATACAAAACTGTAACCGCTGTTCCAATTGTTAAGAGAACAGAAACTGAAACTAATAATCCAAGCCAACGAAGATCATACTTTCGAAGGGCGAGGAGATAAGCACCCGAGAAGGCTAATGCGCCGGTAATTGAAAACTCATACATGTTTCCCCATGGCACTCTTCCAGCTGATATTCCACGAGCAATTACTCCTGCAAACAAAAGTATGAATCCAAGAATCATCATGGCGGTTGCAATTCGAGCGATTTTCTCGGTGCGCTTGTAATCCAGGGTTGAGTTCTTATCTGTTGGAACCTTTACCGCCCAAGCGGTTTCAATCAAGTGTGCGATGAAGGAGATCGCATAGACAGCCATTGCTGAGTACACCAAGTAATTTGATGCAAAAGCCCATGAACGTGACATCTATTTCTCTCCCTTTAACATCTTCACAAATCCTTGCATTTCAACTTCTAATCCAGGTGCCGCATTCTTCGCTAGCGCTGCTACTTCGATTTCATCTCCTACGCGAATCCAAATACGTCGTCTGCGCGTAAACAATGAAGCTAACAACCCGAGGATGGCAACAATACCTCCAAGTAATGCAAGATGCTTTCCGGGATCTGCCACAAAGTTCAGGTTTACCCATTGCACATAACCTTCAAAGGTTATTGATCCACCTTCATATACAAAGCTTTCACCAGGCTTTAAACCCTTTAAACCAATCTGCACCATATCTGTTGTATCAATTCGATAAACAGATTGAGGAATTCCTGAGTCCAAACCTAAATCACCGCTCCATACAGAAAGTAGCAATCGAGGGTTCAGCGCCTTAGGAAATGCACTTGCTCCGCCATTTGCTCCATCACGAACATAGGTAGGAAGGAATGATCCTAAGAAACCAATCTGCGGATCAGCATCAGGAACTTTGATTGCACCGATTGAACGTAGGTTTGCATCTTGCGGCAAGAAAGTTACTGGGCCTTGGAAAGCAACATCCCCCTTGGAATCTCTCACTGTGACTACAGGTGCATAACCATTGGCTTGCAAGTAAACACGTGTTGTTCCAATTGTCATGGGCTTATTGACCTTAATAATCTTCTTCTCAATAGTTGAGGAACCATCTCGAAGTAGAGAAACATTAAGTGTGTAATCTTCAGGAGCACTAGTTTGAACGTTGTACTCAGCCACAAACTTATCGGCGGTTAACATGAATGCTGGAATGTTTGAATCTCGATATAACTTTCCGTAAGTTAATGTGTCATAACTAGTTGCTGTGTTAACAAATCTTTCACCAACATTAACAATTGCTTCTCCACGCATTCCAAACAAGGAGCTAAAACTAATGCCCAGCAAAATCAAAATTAGTGCCAAGTGAAAAAACAGGTTTCCGGTCTCACGGGTAAAACCCTTTTCCGCTGAAATCGAACCCTCTGATTCCAGCACTCTAAAGCGCTTAGCTTTAAACCAAGCGCGGGCAAGATCAAGTTCATTACCGTGAGCGCTCCAGCTTTGGTGATGCTCTAAGCGAGAGAGATTCTTAGGTGTCGCTGGGGGTAGTGCGCGAGCTGCCTTGAAGTGTTCAAAGGTGCGAGGCAAAACGCAGCCAATGAGTGAGATAAAGAGCAGGATGTAAATAGCGCTAAACCAAGGCGATCCATAAACATCAAAGAGATAAAAGCGATCCATCCATCGAGCTTGCTCTGGGGAATCCTTGAAATACTGGGTTACTTGTAGGGGATTTTGTGTTCTTTGCGGAACCAATGAACCTGGAATAGCGGCAATACCCACCATTAAAAGAAGGATTAACGCTGTTCGCATACTTGTTAGCTGTCGCCATGCGTAACGAAGTAACCCGACGCTATCGAGTTCAGGGATTTGGGTTTGTTGACTCATTAGATCACCGGAATAAAGTCAGAGATAAGTGTTCGCAGTGAGTTCATAATCTGACTCCAGAAACCCAAAACTTGCAACAAACCGATGGTGATTAAGAAGATGCCACCAACCTTGGATATCACATCACCACGGCGATAGATCAGTGAGCGCAGCTTTGCAGATTTATCCAATGACAATCCAGAAAGGATGAATGGCAAACCTAAACCTAAACAGTATCCAAGTGAAAGAATCGCACCGCGCACCGCGCTTGACTCTTGGAAGGCCAAAGTTTGTACAGCTGCGAGTGCCGGACCAATACATGGTGTCCAGCCAATACCAAAGAGAATTCCAAGCATTGGCGCACCAAGTAATCCACCTGTAGTGCGCATCTTCGGACGAATCGTTGGTGAGAATGGAAAGCGTCCGTAAAAAACAAATCCTAGAAATATTGTGAGAATTCCAAGAATTCGTGAGATTAACTCTTCGTTGGCTGAGAGCTGATTTCCTAAACCACCAAATACTGCACCGTAGGAGATGAAAACTAAACTAAATCCCAGAACAAAAAGGAGGGATCCTAGAAAGACCTTTCCGCGACTTACTGAAAACCCTGCGGCAAAAGATAGGTATCCAGGAACTAAAGGCAATACGCATGGAGACAGAAATGAAATTACACCAGCGATAAAGGCAAATGGAAAAGCGGTAAGTACAAAGCCTGAAAAAATCTGTTCTACAAAGAAATCTCTCATTCTGCGGAGACCTTTTCAATTAGCTTTGAAAGAGATGCAACGGTAACTACGCCAGAAATGCGTGCAGCTACACGACCTGAATCATCCAAAATTACCGTGGTAGGAATGGCGTTTGCGGGCAAGGAGCCCTTAAACCCTAAAAGGATTGAGTCATCAATAAGTGTTGGGTAAGGGATCTTAAATCTGCGTTCAAAGGCTTCAGCGTTAGCAGGATTGTCACGAGTCAAAATTCCGATAAAGGCAACATCTGTGTACTTGTTAGCCAGCGCAACCAAGGTTGGCGCTTCGGCGCGACAAGGAGAGCACCACGATGCCCAGACATTAACTACTGCAACTCTGTCCTTTTCATAGGTGTAGTTCTCACCTTTTAAAGTTAGACCTGTGATTGCAGGTGCAATCTTTCGATCGGAAATCTTTATGTAGGTGGTTGATCCATCACCTGAAACAAAACTTTCTTCAGAAGTAGAACTTCCCCCGCCGCCGCATGCTGTTAATGCAAGTGCAAGCACAATAAAAGCGAGGAGTTTCTTCATTACTTCTTCTCTGGCAGTAAATGACGAGCAGGTTCAGAGTATGTGAGACCTGAGATCATTCCTTCATCATCAAAGTGAACACTTGTTACAGATGCCAGAGAACACTCGCGTTTGCGTGGATCGTGCAGAAGGCGACGGTTTTCAATTGCACTTCTTAAAATCCAAATTGGTAATTGGTGAGAAACACAAATTGCATCTTTACCATTTGCAGCTTCGCGTGCAGCAAAGATCGCTGCAAGCATGCGGTTTATCTGCTCATCGTAAGGCTCTCCCCATGAAGGCTTCCATGGGTTCCATAAATGCTTCCAGGCAGCTGGATGACGTAAAACTCCATCGCCAACACCAAAAGGCTTGCCTTCAAATATGTTTGCAGCTTCAATCAATCTCTCATCAGTTGTGATTGCGATCTTGTGTGCAGCCGCAATAGGTGCAGCTGTTTCTTGTGCTCGCTGTAGGGGTGAGACATGAAGCGCGCCAAGATTTAAACTCTTAGACCACTCGCCAATAGTTTGTGCCATCTCTTGTCCACGCTCAGACAATCTCCAACCAGGCTGACGTCCATACAAAATCTTCTCAGGATTGTGGACTTCTCCATGGCGAACTACATGCACCGTTGAACTCATTGGCAAAGCATAAAGCGTCTCTTATGCACTTCTCTCGCTAAGGTAGTGACATGGCACTCACGAGCAAACGGGCTGCCTTCTTTGATGTCGATAACACGCTTATTCGTGGCTCAGTAATTTACTTCTTGGGCCGAGGTATGTACCAGCGTGGTTACTTCACCAAGAAGGATATCTCCCGCTTTGTTTTAGCCAACCTGAGATTTCGCTTAACGGGCAAGGAAAACACTGAAGAGATCCAAAGATTTCAAGATGCAGCCACAGATTTCATTGGCGGCCACAATGTTAAAGATATCGAAGCGATTGCCCAAGAAATTTATGATGAATACGTCTCACCTGCAATGTGGCAAGGAACAATTGATATTGCTCAAGCTTTAGTTGCTGAAGGTGTTGATGTTTATTTAGTGACAGCTGCACCTGAAGATATGGCGATTGTAATTGCAAATCGCTTAGGATTAACGGGTGCCCTAGGAAGTAAAGCTGAAATTAGCGAAGGAACTTACACAGGGCGAATGAATGGCCCATTGCTTCATGGAAAAGAAAAGGCAATTGCTGTTACGGAACTTGCACAACAAAAAGGTTTTGATTTAAAGGAATGCTTTGCTTTTTCTGATAGCAATAATGATTTACCACTATTGCAATGTGTTGGACATCCATCGGCAATTAATCCTGATGCACTTTTGAGTTTACGTGCCATGGCTGAAGGTTGGCCGATTCATGATTTCCGGAAAGCCCGTTTTATCGGCAAAGCAATCTCCCCTTTGGTTGTTCGTCTCGCAGCCCTAGGAACCTGGCTTACCCCGCGTAAACGAAGAGGCTAATTAACAAGAACTTCCAATATGCCAGTAATGTAGGCAAGTTATGGAAATGCGCTCCTTCTCCGACTACCTACGTAGTGTTGATGATGCTGCCTTCTTAAATCTTTTCAATGCACGCCCCGATCTGATTACTCCAGTTCCTTCAGACATCGCATCTCTTGCAGTACGCGCATGCTCTGCTCCGAGCCTGGCTCGAGCGATTGATTCACTCAACCAATGGCAGTACCAAGTGCTTGAAGCAGCTGCTTCAGTAAATGAGCCATTCACTGAGAAACAAGTCATTGCTCTCACCGAAAAAGAGGCTAAAGCAGCCTTGGCGCACTTAGTAATGATTGGTTTGATCTATCCATCAGATGATGGAATGCGTCTTCCAACACAACTGCGTGAGGTAATTGGCGCAGAACCTGCAGGGCTTGGTCCTGCATCAATGGCAAAG
>JBEAVJ010000043.1:0-5539 GCA_041160995.1 Actinomycetota bacterium
AAAGTTACCCGAACCGCCTTCGCTCGATGCTGAGCGTGGGACCTTGGTTCACACTATTTTGCAGGATCTCTTTGAATTTCCTAGCGCGCAACGTTTGCCACAAACCGCAATAGATCTTCTACCTTCACGATGGAGCACACAACTAGAGGGTAAACCGGAACTCAAAGAGATGGTGACAAATGAGAAGGAGTGGCTCGATCGAGCTACATCTCTTCTCACGACTTATTTCACCTTAGAAGATCCTTCTACATTTGAGGCAACCCATCGCGAGATGCATTTAGAGAATGATTTCGATACAGATGTGTATTTGCATGGCTACGTAGACAGATTAGATATTGCACCTACTGGTGAGGTCCGAATAGTTGATTACAAAACCGGGAAGTCCCCAAAGCCTGGCTGGGAAGAGAAAGCCTTGTTCCAATTACGGGTTTACGCGCTTCTTTATTGGAAGTCCACGGGTGTTCTACCTCGTCTCCTTCAACTGATCTATTTAGGCGATGGAAGGATGGTCAAGAGCAATCCGACCATGAAGGATATTGAATCAGCTGAGAAAGTGTTACACCGCGTTGCCAAGGATATTTTTATATCTATGGAAAAAGAGTATTGGCCGCCAAAACCCTCGCGTCTATGTGATTGGTGCTTCTTTAAAAGTATCTGCCCAGCTCACAACAGTTAAATAGATACCGCAAAATCGGTGTGCAACTGAGAGATTTTTTCAAATGACAACTGCTTCAATGATTTGATGACCCTAACCTTGGCAGATTCATCTATCGAAACAAGGTGTGGGACCGCAATGAGAAAGGCCCCGCTGGAGGTTGCCGCTTTCATGCCCGTCAATGAATCTTCAAAGATCAAGCTGTTATTGATATCAGCACCGCTTATCTCTGCAGCCTTGAGATAAGCATCAGGGTGTGGCTTGGTTCGCTCAACATCATCAGAACTAATTGAGAATGGGAATAGATCATGTCCCAAGTTGTCCAGAACTGCATCAACAATATTTCTCGGGCTGGCCGAAACAAGTGCGGTCTTAACACCATGAGATTGCAGCTCTCGGACTAGTTCAACAGCTCCCGGCATCGTTGGTGTGTTTCCGCGCATCTTTGCCGCTTGTGTGTCAATCAATTTCTGTGTGAAGTATTGAGGGGTTTCTACTCTCCCGCACTTGTCATGCATGTACTCGCCGACTCGGGACAACGGACCCCCGAGGCAAGCGATTTGATCCTCATCTAGCCAGGTGTAGCCGTATGGTCGCGTCACTTCAATCTCTGACTGGAGCCATTCGGGTTCAGAGTCCACCATTAAACCGTCCATATCGAAGAAGACGGCGTCAAAGAATTTTTTGGTAGTCATCAATTCGCGTTGAAGTACTTTGCTTCTGGATGATGAACGATGATCGCTGACGTTGATTGCTCAGGGTGCAATTGGAACTCCTCAGAAAGTTCAACACCAATTCGGGCCGGATTCAGAAGTTCACATAATTGAACTTGTTGCTCAAGGTCAGGACATGCTGGATAACCAAATGAGTAACGGGAACCTCGGTATCCCTGATCTAAAATTCCTTGCAGATCAGCAGAGTCATCAGCTTTAACAGCAAGTTCTTCTCGCATACGAGCATGCCAATGTTCTGCAAGGCTCTCGGTCAATTGCACTGAAAGTCCATGAAGTTCGAGATATTCACGGTAGTTATTTGCCGCAAAAAGTTTTGCTGCAGCTTCACTCACTGTGGATCCCATCGTCACTACATGGAAAGCGACAACATCAGTCTTACCTGAATCTTTTGAAGCGAAGAAATCACTAATGCATAAACGTCGGTCACGAGTCTGGCGCGGGAAGGTAAAACGTGTTCTTTCTTTACCTTTGTTCTCACCTTCATGATGGAGAATGACTAGGTCATTACCCTCGCTGTAACAAGGAAAGTACCCATAAACAACGGCAGCGTTGAGCCATCCATTTGCCTGAACTTCATTGAGCAGGGAACGTAAACGAGGTCGTCCTTCGCTTTCCACCATAGCTTCATACTCGCCACGATTTCCTTTGAGACCCCACTGTCCAACAAAGAGAGCGCGTTCATCGAGCATTCCCGCATAGTCGCTGAGTTGAATGCCTTTGACAACGCGGGAACCAAAAAATGGTGGCGCAGGAATATCTACATCGACAGCGACATCACTACGAACGGTATCTATCGGAGCCTCTTCGGCTTTAACTCGTGTGTTGGCAACCTTGCGTTCACGAAGAGCTGGAAGAGCCGCTCCCGGCTCGCCACGTTTAACCGCCATGATCGCATCCATAAGTCGCAAACCTTCAAAGGCATCTCGCGCATAACGAACTTCACCAGGAAATAATGCAGCCAGATCTTGTTCTACATACGCCCGTGTAAGTGCCGCTCCCCCGAGAACAATCGGCCATCTTTGATCTAATCCACGTGCGGTAATTTCTTGAAGGTTTTCCTTCATAATCACAGTGGA
Organism: Actinomycetota bacterium; assembly: GCA_041160995.1. GTDB lineage: Bacteria > Actinomycetota > Actinomycetes > Nanopelagicales > Nanopelagicaceae > Planktophila. The sequence continues at coordinate 2,466 of JBEAVJ010000043.1, forward strand.
CTTTACGAGTAGCCCACTCATTCCGATCGCATCTGCATTTGATTCGGTTGCGCCGTCAATAATCTGATTGATGGTCTGTTTGATTCCGATGTTTACAACGCGATAACCATTGTTGGTCAAAATGATGTCCACCAGGTTTTTACCGATGTCATGCACATCGCCCTTTACCGTTGCGAGCAGCATGGTTCCACGACCTTCATCGCCGGTCTTCTCCATGAAAGGCTCAAGGATTGCAACCGCTGTCTTCATAACTTCTGCACTTTGAAGTACGAAAGGAAGTTGCATCTCACCTTTACCAAAGAGCTCGCCAACAACCTTCATTCCCTCAAGTAAGTGGCTATTAATGATCTCCAGCGGAGGCATGCCTGAGGCCATCGCCTCCTTGAGGTCATCCTCTAAGCCAACCTTCTCGCCATCAATGATTCGTCGCTGTAAGCGATCAAAGAGAGGTAATGCAGCTAGCGCTTCAGCGCGTGCGTTCTTGCTGGTTGCTAGTTCAACACCATCAAAGAGTTGGAGAAATTCTTGCAGTGGATCGTAGGTACATTCATCCCCATCAAATGTTCGACGATCATAAATAAGATCGAGTGCGACCTGTCGTTGGCGCTCTTCTATCCGTGCCATAGGAGTGATCTTTGAGGGATGCACAATTGCGGAATCCAGGCCAGCCTGGACACACTCATGCAAAAAGACTGAGTTGAGAACAACGCGTGCCGCAGCGTTAAGACCAAAGGAAACATTGCTGACACCCAAAGTTGTCTGTACCTCGGGAAACTCCACCTTCAATTGACGAATCGCATTGATGGTCTCAATTCCATCCTTGCGTGTTTCCTCTTGACCGGTAGCGATTGGGAAGGTGAGGCAATCAATCAGAATGTCGCCAACATTCATTCCCCAATTGTCATGAAGATCATTGATCAGTCTTCTGGCTACGCGTAACTTCCACTCCGCATCACGTGCTTGTCCTTCTTCATCAATCGTAAGTGCAACGACACTAGCCCCATGCTCCTTAACTAAGGGCATGATCTTCGCGAATCTAGAGGTAGGTCCGTCGCCATCTTCGTAATTAACCGAGTTAATAACGCAACGTCCACCTAAATGTTCTAAGCCAGCTTTAATCACAGCAGGTTCTGTTGAATCAAGAACAATTGGCAATGTACTAGCGGTAGCAAAGCGAGAAGCAAGTTGACTCATATCGGCAGCTCCATCGCGTCCAACGTAGTCAACTGAGAGATCTAGCATGTGGGCACCATCGCGGATTTGATCGCGTGCAATCTCGACGCACTTTTCCCAATCCTCCGCTAACAAGGCATCTCTAAATGCGCGCGAACCGTTTGCATTGGTTCGCTCGCCGATAGCTAAATAGGTTTTATCCTGCCTAAATGGCACGTACTGGTACAGAGATGATGCACCCGGATCTAGAGCTGGAGTTCTTGAGTGGATCTTCTTTCCGCTGACCTTATTGACTACTGCAGATAAGTGTTCAGGAGTTGTTCCGCAACAGCCTCCCACTAAGGAGATGCCATATTCATCAATGAAACCATCGAGTGCGATTGCTAGCTCCTCTGGCCCCAAAGGATATGAAGCGCCATTTGCCCCGAGAACTGGAAGACCGGCATTGGGCATCACCGAGATCGCAATCTTTGCATTCTTGCTCAGATAGCGAAGGTGCTCAGACATTTCAGTAGGTCCAGTTGCGCAGTTAAGACCGATGAGATCAATACCCATTGGCTCTAATGTATTTAGCGCTGCGCCGATTTCAGAACCAAGAAGCATCGTTCCCGTGGTCTCGACAGTTACCTGTGCGATCAACATGATGTCTCGATCACTTTCATTAATCGCTTGTCGACAACCGTTTACCGCAGCTTTTACCTGCAATAAATCCTGAGATGTCTCAACGAGCAGCGCATCACAACCCGAATCAGATAGACCCTTTGCTGCGGTGTAATAAGCAATCTTCAAATTCTCATAGGTGGTGTGTCCCAGGCTGGGCAGCTTTGTGCCAGGTCCTAGTGATCCCAAAACAAAGCGAGGCTTGTCAGCGGTTGAAAAAGAGTCTGCCGCTTCGCGAGCAATCTTTCCTCCAGCGAATGCGAGTTCATAAATGCGATCCTCAATGCCGTAATCTGCCAAGTTAGACCAATTGGCACCAAAGGTGTTTGTTTCTACCGCATCCACACCAGCTGCTAAGTACTCATTGTGAACAGAACGGACAATATCGGGCCGACTGACATTGAGAATCTCATTGCAGCCTTCATGATTTTGGAAATCTTCTAGAGTGGGATTGGCCGCTTGAAGCATTGTTCCCATAGCCCCATCGGCAACGACAACCCGCTGCGCCAAGGTTGTGCGAAGCAACCCTGGTTTCTTGGATGGAGTACTCATTTGACGAAGGTTACCTTAAGGTTGCATTCATGGAGATTCATCAGATTCCACTGTTGCGAAATCCCGTCATGATTGTGGCCTTTTCGGGGTGGAATGATGCTGCAGAGGCGGCTTCTGGTGCTGTTGAACACTTGCTATCGGGCTGGCGAGACAAAAATGATCAGGTTGTTCCAGAGTTAATTGCAGATGTTGAACCCGAGGATTTCTACGACTTTCAAGTTAATCGCCCACAAGTCTCTATCGATGATTCGGAGATTCGAAGCATCACCTGGCCATCTACTCAAGTCTTTGGATTATCGGTGCCATCGATGAATAGAGACTTAGTCATCGTGACTGGTGTAGAGCCATCGATGCGATGGAAGAGTTTTTCCACTGATCTATTGGATCTTGCAGATGATCTAGAGGTTTCATTAGTAGTTACTTTAGGTTCGCTCTTGGCGGATACGCCTCACTCTCGACCGATCACGGTAACTGGAACGGGAGCGCACCCTTCAATTGCGACGAGATTGGGTGTTTCTGTTTCTAAGTATGAAGGACCAACAGGAATTCTCGGGATCATTCAAGATGGATGTATGCGTCGTGGCATTGATGCAATTTCACTGTGGGCTGCAGTTCCACATTACGCAGCTTCCGCTCCATCTCCTAAAGCAACCTTGGCGTTGATTAACACTTTGGAAGAGTTTCTGAAC
>JBEAVJ010000148.1:0-3056 GCA_041160995.1 Actinomycetota bacterium
AAAGATTGCATACCAGGGTCCACTAACAGGACCAGAAGCAGCACTAGGAATCAACGAGCTTAACGGTGTTAAGTTCGCACTAAAGAAGTTCCTTGCAGCAAACAAGTCAGCAAACGTTGACCCAGTAGTTTACGAAGTAGATGACCAGGGAGATCCAGCAGTTGCTGGTCCAATCGCTCCTAAGGTTGCAGCAGAAGAGTGCGTAGTTGCACTAGTCGGTCCTGCTTACTCAGGCGCATCACGTGTTTCACTTCCAATCTACGAGGCAGCAATGTTGCCTATCATCACACCATCTGCAACTAACCCAACACTGTGGGATTTCGGAAAGACTGTTTTCCACCGCGCAGTTTTGACAGATGACTACCAGGGTCCAGCACTAGCTCGCCTTGTAACATCACGTGTTAAGAACGCTAAGGTGTTCTTGGTTAACGATGCAACAGATTACTCAGTAGGTCTTGCAAAGACTGTAGATATCACTCTTGCTGGTCGTCTAGTTGGTAAGGACACAACACCACAAGGAACTACAGATTTCACAGCAACAATTGCAAAGATCAAGAAGGCTAAGGCAACTGCAGTTATCTACACAGGCTACTTCTCACAAGCAGCAGTGTTTGTAAAGCAGCTTCGTGACTCAGGTTCAAAGGCAGTATTTGCTGCTGGCGACGGAGTACTTGATGCTCAGTTCGTAAAGCTAGCTCGTAAGGCAGCAGAAGGTGTTCTACTTTCAGCTCCAGCGATCCCAATGGAGACAGCATCTCCAAAGCTTGCAGCTGAAATGGTAAAGGCTGGTTGGACACCTGGTGTGTACACAACAGAGTCATACGATGCAGCTAACTTCTTCCTTGAGGCAATCAAGGCAGGAAACACAACTCGCGCTTCAATCGAGAAGTACGTTTCAACCAAGTCACACAAGGGTCTTTCAAAGACACTTAAGTTTGATGACAAGGGTGAAGTTTCAGGCGCAGATGTAAACGGCTTCACAATCAAGAACGGAAAGATCGTTCTTCTTGGAGCTATCAAGGCGTAATTACCAAGAAATTGGTAACGCTTTAAAATAAGTACGGACAGAGTGGGCGGGTTTACCCGCCCACTCTGTCCCTTATAAAGTAAAGGTGAGAAATGGATTTTGCATTATTACGAGATGCCTTTTGGGGATTAACCTTTGATGGCATCGCACTTGGAGCGATTTACGCTCTGATCTCACTGGGCTACACCTTGGTGTACGGCGTACAGGTCTCATGGGTGTCAATATTGATGATGATCCCCGTACCGGTGCTTCAATGATCTTCACTCTGCTCGTATGCCTTGTTATTGCGATGTTGGCCTCTGCCATTACCGCAGTACTTGTAGAGATCGTCGCCTATCGTCGATTGCGTCAGCGCGGTGCAACAAAGCTCGCAACCTTGATTTCGGCTATCGGAGTTTCAATCTCACTTGTTGAGTTCTTTAGAATTATTACAGACTCACTTCCTCGCGAGTTTCCTCGCGTCATGGATAAGACATTTTTGTTTAGCTTTGCAGGCGCCGATATCCGTAATGACAAAGTCATCGTCATTATTGCTGCGGGCCTAATGATGTTTGCCCTCGAGCGCTTCATTACTAAGTCACGACTGGGTAAGGGAATTCGTGCGGTATCAATGGATGAAAACACTTCAACTTTGATGGGCGTAAATATCAACCGAGTTATCACAGTTACATTTTTTGCAGGCGGCCTAATGGCAGGTGCTGCAGCATTTTTCTATATCTTGGTGTACGAGAACACCTCATTCAAGGTTGGATTCTTCCTAGGAATTAGCGCATTTACCGCTGCTGTTCTTGGTGGAATTGGAAACCTGAAGGGTGCTCTCTTTGGCGGCTTTGCGCTAGGCCTCATGGAGACCTGGACTTCAGCTGTATTTGGTACGGCATGGAAAGCGGTTATCTCATTTGTTATCTTGGTATTGGTTCTATTGATTAAGCCGACCGGCTTATTTGGTGAATCAATCCAGCAGGCGAGGGTCTAATGTTGAAATTAATGACAGGAATGAACCTGCGCGATAGAGGCGCAGCGTATTGGGAGCGCTCACCAAAGTGGAGACGGGTTGCACTCGCAATCTCATTTATCGCTTTCTTTTACGCCCTTCCATTCTTGAACAACCCATTGATTAATACACCTGGTTCAGATTTCCAATCTGTCTTGTTCTATCCAGTAGGTATGTATGTACTGATGGCTGTTGGCTTGAATATTGTTGTTGGAAAGTCTGGTCTTCTAGATCTTGGTTATGTTGCCTTCTTTGCCATCGGTGCTTACACAATGGCGATTCTAGGAACCAAGACATCCCTTAACTTCTGGGAGATCTTGCCAATCGGTGTTGGCCTCGCGATGTTGTCAGGTGTGCTTTTGGGTTCACCAACACTTCGACTACGAGGCGACTACTTGGCGATCGTGACCCTTGGTTTCGGTGAGATTGTCCGCATCTTTGCTGTAAACACTGATGCGATTGGTGGCGCTAGAGGTATCGCCGGAGTTCCAACCCCTCCAGATCTATTCAATGCCAAGTTCACAATTTTGGATCCAAAGCCGTACTACTGGCTATTGCTCACATTTACATTGCTCATTATCTGGGTGGTACGCCGCATGGCTGCACGTCGTCCAGGTCGTGCATGGGATGCGATTCGCCAGGATGATGATGTTGCCCAGTTGATGGGAATTAACACTCGCAAGTACAAAGTTTGGGCTTTCGTACTTGGCGCAGCTGTTGCTGGTGTTGGTGGAGTTATTTACGCCTCACAAATCATGTCGATCGTGCCAGATCAATTTAACTTGAACATCTCTATTTTGATTCTTGCTTGCGTTGTTTTTGGTGGAATCGGAAATCTATGGGGTGTAATTCTTGGAGCGGTGCTTCTAGCTTTCACGCCAGAGCGCATTCGTTTCTTGAGCCAGCCACGTATCTTGGTCTTTGGTATCGCACTCGTTGTAATGATGAATCTACGCCCAGATGGAATTTTGCCCAAGAAAAAGCGTGAACACTTTGATCCTAACTGGGACAAGGTTGAAGAATCAGGGGAAGGGG
>JBEAVJ010000044.1:0-5499 GCA_041160995.1 Actinomycetota bacterium
CGCGGTTAGTGTTGGCGAGTTAACACTTGGTTTGGCACTTGCTTTACTTCGAAATGTTCCAGGACATGATGTTGCAACCCGAGACGGTGGCTGGGTTCGCACACCAGGCCGCGAACTTTCCGGATTAACATGGGGATTACTAGGTTGCGGTGCAACAGGTGTTGCAACCGCCAAATTGATTCAAGGATTCAACTGCCAAGTTATCGGCTTTGACCCATATGCAAAGAATCTTTCAGGAATTGAATTAACTACCTTTGAAGATGTTTTGAAGCGCAGCGATGTAGTCAGTATTCATATGCCATCAACGCCTGAAACAAATGGAACCATCAATGCTCAGACTCTTGGCCTTATGAAGCCAGATGCGATTATCGTCAATGTTGGTCGTGGTGAGGTCATCAATGAGGCCGATTTAATGGCTGCTCTTAAGGCGAAAACCATTGCTGGAGCTGCACTTGATGTGCGTGCTCAAGAGCCACCGGTCAAAGGCGAGATGGAGCAGATTGCTAACTTAATCTTGACCCCTCACGTTGCGGGAATTACCAAAGAGAGCCAACTGCGTATCAATCAGATTTTGACGGCAAACATTGAATTAGTTTTGAACTCAAAACCTGCCACCCATGCAGTGGGGGCGTTAAAGGAAAGTAGTAATTAAATGCCTCAGCTAACTGTTGGTTCAGCGATCGCAAAAGCACAAGGTTTGCTCGAAGCGGCAGGTGTTCCTTCAGAACAAGCTGCAACAACTGCTCGCTGCATTGTTGCAAGTGATCGCTGGGGGATCGGTAGCCACGGATTAATGCGTCTGCCTTTTTATCTTTCTCGTTTACAAGCCGGTGGAATCAAGCCAAATGCGCAGCTTAAAACCGTTACAGATTTGCCTAGCCTTGTTGTCTTTGATGGTGATGATGGTTTAGGTCATTGGCAGTTGCAGAAAGCTGCAGAAGTTGCAGCAGAACGTGCGATGGTTAATGGTGTTGCAGCTGTTGGTGTTGGTCGCTCTAATCACTGCGGCGCTCTCGGAATTTATGTTTGGCCAATGATTAATCGTGGCTTGGTTGGAATCGCATTTAGTACAGGACCAGCTGTTATGCCGCCATGGGGTGGAAACAAAGCATTGCTATCGACATCGCCAATTGCTGCTGGAATTCCAACAAATCCACCCACAGTTGTAGACCTTGCAACCAGCGCAGTTGCACGAGGAAAGATTCAAGCAAAGGCACAAGCAGGTGCTGAATTAGAACCTGGTTGGGCATTTACCAAAGATGGCGCACCGACAACCGATGCGAAAGAAGCTCTTGCAGGAATGCTTGCACCATTGGGTGGGGTTAAGGGATACGCAGTTGCAGTTCTTGTTGAGTCATTAACCGGAATGTTGATCGGCCCAACTCTTGCTAAAAACATTCCAGATATGTTTGCTGCTAGCCAAGATGCGCAACCTCAGCAGATTTCACACTTTGTCATTGCTATTGATGCAGCCAAATTATCGGTAGATGGGGCTAATAACCGCACTAATGAGTTTGTTTCAGAGGTTGGTGCAGCAGGCGGACGCCTTCCAGGTTCCAACCGCGTGAACCCTGAAAAACTCAACCTTGATGATGAGATAACCATTACCGATCAAGTCTTTGCTCAGTTAGGTTTCTAAATGGTTAAAAGCTACGCACCAGGCTTTGGCTTAATTGGCGTATTGGTTGCGATTGCATTTCAAATAAACAATATGCAATCAGCTATTAGCCCACTTGCCTTGTGTGTGGCTTTTGGATTCTTAGTTGCAAACTTTGCGCAGTGGCCAGCATTTGCAGCTCCTGCAACCAAGGTATCTAGCAAGACGATTATGCGAATCGGCGTTGCTCTCTTGGGCGCACAAGTAAGTGTTGTTTCGCTAAAGGAAATAGGCCTTAAAGGTGTAATTACCGTTGTAATTGTCGTTACCTTTACAATCTTTGGAATCCTTGGTCTATCAAAGCTATTCAAAATGTCTGGCGAGCTCGGTCTTCTCATTGGCGTTGGCTTTGGTGTTTGTGGTGCAACTGCAGTTGCTGCGATCAGGCCACAAACTCGCGCTACGGAAGAAGAGACTTCATATGCGATTGGTTTAATCGCATTGTGTGGAACCCTTTCTATCTTTATGTTGCCTTTGATTGGCCATGCCTTCAACCTAGACACTCGTGAGTTTGGTGCATGGGCGGGTGCAGCGGTTCATGATGTTGGTCAGGTAGTCGCAACAGCATCGGTGTGGGGCGATGATGCTGATAAATATGCGATCGTTGTAAAGCTTGCTCGTGTGTGTTTGCTCGCCCCAATAGTTTTGATTTTATCTTTGCGTCATCGACGCTGGTTAACATCACAAGGTAAAGAAGCGGTTGAATCTGCCAAGGTTCCACTTATTCCTTACTTTGTTCTTGGCTTCATCGCAGTTGCAACTCTTAACAACATCGTTGATATCAATGAGGGTCTACACGACAATATTGTTTTACTCAGCAAGTTGATGCTCGGAGCTGGATTAGTTGCATTGGGTTCAGGAGTCAGGTGGAAGGCGATCCGCGCTATCGGCCCACGTCCAATGGCTATGGGAATGGTGGCCTGGGTGCTTGTGGCAGGGGTAGCACTCGCCGCGGTCAAAGTAACCGGCCTTTGACATATACCCCCGGGGGTATGGTAGGTTTTCCTTAGGGACTACAACTAAGGAGATAAACCATGTGTTCACCAGTAACCTGCAATGTATGCAAGAAAACCACTTGGTCAGGATGTGGGCAGCACATCGAAGAGGCGCTGGCTGGTGTATCTGAAGCAGATCGCTGTAAGTGCTGATCATGGCTACCAAGAAAATCGCACACGTTCTCTCTGATGAAGAACAGATCGAGGCAATTGCTAAAAGAATCAAGCGCGCACAAGGCCAGCTAGGCGCTGTAGCGCGAATGCTTGAAGAAGGCCGCAACTGCGAAGAGATCGTGACGCAAATGTCAGCGGTCTCAAAAGCGGTTAACACCGCTGCCTTTACATTAATTTCGGCGAGCCTTAAAGAGTGCATTGTCGAAGGCAAGAACAACTCTGAAGCGGTTACCGCTCAGCTTCAAAAACTATTTTTAAGCCTGGCATAAGGGAGATATTGTGAAAAAAATCGTTGCTTTGATTGCCTCTGCACTATTGATTGCTGGCTGCTCATCATCTTCAAGCGCAACCGATCTGAGCGTTACCGAGTTTTCATCCAAGATAGCTGAGTCAGGTGTTGTGACACTAGATGTGCGCACACCAGGTGAGTTTGCTGAGGGATACATCGAGGGTGCACGCCTGATCGATTTTCAAAGTGGAAACTTTGAGAACGAGATTGCAACCCTTGATAAAAACGCTACCTATGCAGTTTATTGCCGCAGTGGCAATCGTTCGGGTCAAGCTGTAAAAGTGATGAAGGATGCTGGTTTTTCCAATGTCTTCAATATGAACGGTGGAGTCATTGAGTGGGCTAATGCAGGCCTACCATTGGTGAGAAACTAATGCGCGTAATCATTATTGGTGGTGTTGCTGGGGGAATGTCTGCAGCAACACGTTTGCGCCGCTTAGATGAGTCAGCGGAAATCATCGTCCTTGAGAAGAGCGGACATGTTTCATATGCAAACTGCGGGCTTCCTTATTACGTTGGTGGAGTTATTGAAAATGAGAAGGATCTTCTCTTGCAGACTCCTGCAAGCCTGCATGCTCGCTTTCGTTTAGATGTCCGAGTTAGTACTGAAGTTCTTGCGATTAACCCAAGCAAAAAGGTTGTCGCGATCAAAAACTTAATCACTGGGCAAACCGATGAACTTGATTATGACAAATTGATTTTAAGTCCTGGTGCATCCCCAGTTGTTCCACCTATTCCAGGCATTGAACGCGGAATGACTTTGCGTACCGTGGAAGATGTAGAAAAAATCGCTGCAAGCGTTGGTAAGCAACCAGCAAGCGCGGTTGTCATTGGTGGCGGATTTATCGGCGTTGAAATCGCTGAAAACCTTGTTCATCGCAAAATTCCAACTGCACTTGTTGAAGCTACTGATCAAGTTCTGATGCCTTTAGATCCAGAGCTTGCAACTTTGGTTGCCAATGAAATGCGTTCACACAAAGTTGATCTACGCCTTGGTGCAAGTGTTGTGAAGATTGCACCTGAATCTGTTGAACTATCCAATGGAGAAATCTTGCCGGCCGAGATCGTGATCTTGGCTATCGGAGTTCGTCCGGAAATTGGCTTAGCAAAGGCTGCAGGGCTTGAGATTGGAACTCGAAACGGCATCAAAGTTGATGAGTTTAATCGCACCAGCAATCACGATATCTATGCCGTTGGTGATGCTGCAGAAAAGACCGATGCGCTAGATGGAAACGCAACACTTGTGCCTCTAGCAAACCTTGCCAACCGTCATGGTCGTGTAGTTGCGGATCACATCTGTGGCCTAACTGTTCGTCCAGTTAAAACAATCGGAACTGCGATCGTAAAGGTATTTGATTTAATGATCGCGACAACGGGTTGGAATGAAAAGCGCCTTAAAGCTGCAAACATTTCACACCAAGCAATTCATATTCATCCAAACTCACACGCTGGTTACTATCCAGATGCGAAGCAAATGACTTTAAAGTTGATTTTTGATCCAAAGAGTGGCGAAATTCTTGGCGCACAAGGTATCGGCATTGAAGGTGTTGATAAGCGAATCGATGTCATTGCAACTGCAATGCGTGGAGGAATTACCGCACCCGAACTTGCTGATCTTGAACTCGCATATGCACCACCTTTTGGTTCAGCCAAAGATGCGGTCAACATGTTGGGCTATGTCGCCGAAAATGTTGTCTCTGGTGTTTCAAAGGTTGCACAGTGGCATGAAATTGATGAGTATCGTGAAAAGGGTTACGAACTACTAGATGTACGTTCTGAAGCCGAATGTGGTCGGGGAATTATTCCTGGAGCGATAAATATCCCCGTTGATGAAATTCGCGATCGTTATTCAGAATTGAAGAACAAAAACCTCTTGGTTAATTGCCAAGTTGGTTTGCGTGGTCACACAGCATCAATGCTTTTGAAAGAGCTTGGTTTCAACCCAGTAAACCTAGATGGCGGTTACCTCACATGGAGTAACTCTCCAGCCGTGAGCAAATAAGAGAAACGAGAAGAAAAATGTGCAGTAGAACTACATGCCGCAAGTGTGGAAAACCAAGCTGGTCAGGCTGTGGCCAACACATCGAAACCGCACTAAAGGGAGTCGCGAAAAAGGATCGCTGCCAGGGCCATGCCAATGACCCCAAGGAGCCTGGCTTCTTCAGCAAACTCTTTGGAAAAGGCGCTTAAAAAGAGCAAAAAAGAGCAAATTCAGCCTCAATCGTGACCCTTTTGTTACCTGAACCTCCTATCAATTGAGCCTGCCCAGGCGTAGATTTCCCAGTGTCCAAGGGATTTGACCCCTCAAAACCCAATGACCTTCGAAGGCTCAATTAATAGAAAAGGACGATGATGTCAGATCTAAATAATGGCATTTCCCGCCG
>JBEAVJ010000149.1:0-3812 GCA_041160995.1 Actinomycetota bacterium
ACAAGGAGAACCATGCCCAAGAAGACCATATTGAAGATATTTGCGGTACTTGCCGTATTAGCAATTGGATTTGCATCATTTACAACACTCGGAGGAGATGACACAGTGTCAGGATCAGCAGCAGGACTTCCAGTAGTTACTGGTAACGCAGGTGAAGCACCAACAATTACACCTCCAACAGGTGCAGCTCCAGCAACTTTGCAAACACAAGATCTCATCGTTGGAACTGGTACTGAAGTTCAACCAACTTCTACCTTGACGGTTCATTACACATTGATGACTTGGTCTAACGGTGCATTAATTGAATCTTCATGGAATGGCGAACAGCCAGCAACATTCCCACTATCTGGCGTAATCGCGGGATGGCAGGAAGGTTTGCCAGGAGCCAAGGTTGGCGGACGTCGTCTCTTGGTTATTCCAGCTGACAAGGGATATGGTCCAAATGGCTCAGGCCCGATCGGACCAAATGAGACTTTGATCTTCGTAGTGGACATCATCGCCGTTTCATAATTTGTCGTAGAGAAAACCCCGCTTGCCAATTGGTGAGTGGGGTTTTTCTCTTGTTCACGCTGCGTTTACCAAGTTATGAGTAACCTCATCTCATGAAGAAGCTCCTCGCCGAGTACCTAGGCACCACGCTTTTGGTTGCAATTGTTGTTGGCTCCGGAATCATGGCAACTGACTTAACCAAGGATGTTGGCCTACAGCTACTGATTAACACAATCTCAACAGTATTTGGATTAGGTGTCTTAATCCTGATCCTTGCTCCAATCAGCGGTGCGCACTTTAACCCCGTTGTTACTCTGGTTGATTTCATCCAAGGTAAGAGCTCTTTACTTCAATTCATTCAATACACAATCGCTCAAGTTTTAGGCGCTACCTCAGGAGCCTTGCTAGCAAACGCCATGTTTGATCATGCGATTGTCGAAACTGCGACAAAGCTTCGCTCTGGAAGCAACCTGTACCTGGCCGAGATCGTTGCAACCGCTGGATTAATACTTGTAATTAACCTTCTTGTTATTCAAAAGAACTTGGCCGTAATTCCAGCTGCTGTTGCTGCTTGGATCGGTAGCGCTTACTTCTTTACCAGCTCCACATCCTTTGCAAACCCTGCTGTAACTATCGGCAGAACCTTCAGTGACTCATTTGCTGGAATCGCGCCAGAGTGCGCACCTCAATTTATCGCCGCCCAAATTCTTGGAGCCTTAATCGGCCTAGGACTAGTGAAAGTGCTGACACATGACAAGTAAGCCAACTGTTCTCTTTGTATGCGTTCACAACGCAGGCCGTTCACAAATGGCAGCGGGTTTCATGCGTGAGCTCGGGCAAGGACGAGTAGAAGTTCTTTCTGCAGGAAGCGCACCCAAGGATTCAATCAATCCAATAGCTGTTGAAGCTATGGCTGAAATTGGAATTGATATTGCAAATAATGTTCCAAAGGTTTTAACAAATGAATTGATATTGCAAACAATGTGCCAAAGGTTCTAACAAATGAGGCTGTTGAAGAGTCTGATGCAGTAATCACAATGGGTTGCGGCGATGTTTGCCCGTTTTATCCTGGTAAGCGTTATGAGGACTGGGTTCTAGATGACCCTGCAGGACAAGGGATTGAATCTGTTCGCGTTATTCGCGATGAGATTAAGGGCCGCGTAGAAGCCCTTCTTGCTGAACTACTTGGCTAAAACCGCTGCCGCAATCTTTAGATCTTTTTCAAAGACCATCAACTGAGGACCATCTAAGGTCTGAGTCAAGGTTGCTTTGATATTTGCATCATTTAGTTTCTGCAAACTCATCTGAGCTTCGATGTAGTTGCTAGGCGTTTGCAACGGCTTGAGTAGTCCGTATTGATCTTTCTTTCCAGCTTTAATTGGTGTGACAATCATGGGCTTGTTGGAAGAAAAACCCCATTTAAGAACCAGAATCAACAGCGCTAAACCGCTAAACCTACAAACCCGCCAAAGGATTGCAGAAATAGTCCGTTATTGATTCCACCAAGCATTGGGAAAGTCTAGTAGAACTTAATTAATTCCTTCATGAAAGCGATCTCTTTTTCTTGCGCTTCAATGATCGCGGCCGCTAACGCAGCAACCTCTTTACTTGTAGATCCAGTTACTTTCTGTGCCATTTTGATCGCCCCTTCATGATGAGCGATCATTCCTTCGAGAAATAGTCGATCAAAGGCTGCACCTTCAGAATCTCGGAGCTCTTGAATTTGTTCATCACTGAGCATTCCATCCATCATGTGACCCATATGTGTTGAGGGACGAACGCCCTCCCAACTACCCATCTGCTCGATTTCAGGAGCTTGTGCTGACTTGATATCTCTAGCTAAGGCAAGGATTTCATCGCTTGTTGAGTTTGTTAAAGCGATATCTGACATTAGGACCGCTTGTTCATGATGAGGAATCATCTCTTCTGCAAATTTAAGATCCTCTGCACTGAAGAGAGAGTTTGCTGTTGGGGTTGTTGCACAGCCCGAGAGCAAAAGAGCAGAGACAATAAGCAGGAGTAATTTCTTCATTTCATGACCTTACTTCTGAATCAACCAATAGTGGCAACGCCACGGCTGACTTTGATTGGCACACGGGCTAATCCAGTTGTTGCTGGGCCTAGAACTAGATCTCCATCACCTTCGAATTCTGAATTGTGTGCGGGGCACATCCATCCAGTCTCAGTCTTAGTGACTGTAATTCCTTGGTGCGGGCATCGTAAGTTAAATGCCGTGTACTTATTTGTGCCTACCCGGGCTATTCCCACAGGCACACCTTTAATGGAGCCAATTCGCATCGCACCCCCAACTGCAGATAGCGCCGGTAAATCTTTTAACCTTACCGAAAGTTTGCCGCCAGGAAGTTTTTTCACAGCTGCATTCGCTGCAGCAGGAACCTCACTTCCAGCTAGTGCGACAACTGCGCAGACACCTGCAAAGAGGGAGCGACGCGAGATTGGTTCCATTTTTAGACCTTACTTCAGCTTGCTATAAAGAGTTACATCCGCTGTTCCAAAAGCCAAGCCATCTGGCAAAGAACCTGCTGGTAAACCCAATACAGATGCGATTGTTGCAGCTACTCCTGGAGCAAGCACCAATGTGGTGCCTGCGTAAGCAGTTGTGCGCTGCTTTGCCTTCTTATCATTTGTGATCTTTGGCTTGGCTGTTGATGCGTTGGTGATTGTCAAAACATCTACCTTTGCATCTCCTGCTTGAGGAACTGTGGCTGAAACAACACCCTTAGCAAGATCAATTACTGGATTCTTAAGTGTGAGAAATTGGTTGTTTGCTGTGTTGAAGAAAATAATGTTACTTCCAACATGTTGAACCCCAGCTTTGTTTGCTGTTACTGGGATATGGAAAACAACTTGACTGGTAGCAGAGCTTAAATTCTCACCAATAACTGCAGCGGTTGCACCACCCTGAACATAAAGGATCACACCTGCTGCTTCAAGAGTTGAAGCAACTCCAGCTGCGGTTTTCATGTGAGTCATGCTTTGTCCAGGCTTAGCTGCATCTGCAACTGCATGTGTTGAATTTGAGATAAAAAATAAGGCCACTAGTGCCGATGTAAGAATGGAACGCAAACGCATAACGACTCTCCTTCATTAGGTTGATGAAACGGTAGGGGAGTCAGCTCGAGGCAGCAACTTGAATCTGTGCTCATTTGAGCGTGAAAAAAGATTCACAGTCTTATCTCAGTTCCTCGCCCGCATGCTTAAGCGGGGCGAATTTGCTCTATCTGCCTCGAAAGATTTTTCGAGCTAAGTACTGGATTCGAACAATTAGTTTTGATGTGAAGGAAACCTTTGTTCCATCACTG
>JBEAVJ010000150.1:0-2518 GCA_041160995.1 Actinomycetota bacterium
GCCTTTGTTGTGTCACCGATCGCCTCTGTTGGGAAATCAGCGAAGCAGATTGAGATATCCATCGCTGTGATGATGAGCTCTGCTGCCTTACCAAATGACTTCGCATCAAATGAACCATCAGCCTTGAGGAACTTCATCAAGTTAAGTGAAGCCAAGTTACATGATGAGTTATCTAGTGACATGTACTCAGAGCAAGGGTTTGACGCATTGATGCGACCTGTCTCTGGGTTTGTGTGCCAATCATTGATTGTGTCGTCGTACTGAATTCCTGGATCAGCACATGCCCATGCAGCTTGTGCCATCTTTGTGAAGAGTGTGCGTGCATCAACTGTCTCGATAACTTCGCCAGTTGCACGAGCTGTTAAACCAAACTGCTCTCCCTTTTCAACTGCGCGCATGAAATCATCTGATACGCGAACTGAGTTGTTTGCATTCTGGTACTGAACAGAGATGATGTCTTTTCCACCGAGGTCCATGTCGAAGCCAGCATCGCGTAGTGCGCGAATCTTGTCCTCTTCCTTAACCTTGGTCTCAATAAACTCTTCAATATCTGGGTGTGAAACATCAAGAACAACCATCTTTGCAGCGCGACGGGTTGCGCCTCCTGATTTGATTGTTCCCGCTGATGCATCTGCACCGCGCATAAATGACACTGGGCCAGAGGCTGTTCCACCGGACTTGAGAAGCTCCTTTGATGAACGGATGCGTGACAAGTTAAGTCCTGCTCCTGATCCACCCTTGAAGATCATTCCCTCTTCGCGGTACCAGTTAAGAATGCTGTCCATAGTGTCATCAACTGACAAGATGAAACATGCTGAAACCTGTTGTGGCTCCTGTGTTCCAACGTTGAACCACACTGGTGAGTTGAATGAAAAGATCTGGTGCAAAAGCATGTGTGTTAGCTCGTGCTCGAAAACTAGAGCATCTTTATCTGTTGCAAAGTAGCCGTGCTCTTTTCCAGCCTTTGTGTAGGTGAGTACAACGCGATCGATTACCTGCTTCAAAGACCACTCGCGGTTTTCTGCACCAACTGCACCACGGAAGTACTTTGTTGTAACGATTGTTGAAGCGTTTACTGACCATGTATCTGGATACTCAACACCACGTTGTTCGAAAACAGTCTCGCCCGTTCTCCAGTTCTGCTGCACCACATCGCGGCGCTCCCACTTCACTTCATCGTATGGGTGCACACCTTCATTTGTGTAGATGCGTTCGATCGTCAAGCCCTTACCCTTAAGAGTGTTGTGGGCCTTGATTTTCGCTGGTCGGTTGATGACCGTCTCTGACATATTTGTTTCCCCGTCTTCTAGTTAGTTCTTAATTTTTGCGGTGCGGAATTACTTTGTTCTGTGTTACTTGTGGTGCGTTGTGATTCTGAAGCAATTGGGGAATTGCTTGAAGGTAGAGCGCGGAGAAGAGCGATCTCACCTTCGAAATCTTCAAGGGAGGCAAAGTTACGGTACACAGATGCATAACGTAAGTAGGCGACCTCATCGAGCTCTCGGAGTGGCGCAAGGATTGCCATACCCACCTCTTGAGCCTCGATCTCTGCCTGACCTGTGCGGCGAAGGGACTCTTCTACGCGCTGAGCAAGCAAAACTAAATCATCCTCATTAACAGGACGTCCCTGGCAGGCTTTGCGAACACCAACCAAGACCTTCTCGCGGCTAAATGGCTCTGTGGCCCCGCTGCGCTTAATAATGTTGAGAAGCGAAAGCTCCTGGGTCGAGAATCGCTGGCCGCACTGGGGGCACTCGCGACGACGGCGGATTGCTGTGCCATCTTCTACTGGACGGGAGTCCACAACGCGGGAATCTTCATTGCGACAGAATGGGCAATTCATCTCGGCGTGTCCTCCAATCAATGCTCGATATTTGTAACTTCGGGTGTAATGGGCTTTTTTGAGCGGATTTAGAAATATACCCTAAAACCACTACTAATGGAAGTTATTCTGGGCTTTTTGAGCGGATTTAGAAATATACCCTAAAACCACTACTAATGGAAGTTATTTTCCATTTAGCCCCTACATCTTGTGTTAACTATAAAGCATTTCTTGAGGCTTTGCCTGTTGAGTAGGTGAAAGCCACCTGAGCGGCGTGTCGGGGCTATGGCAAGCGCTTCTAGGCAGCTAGCGGGACGCGAAGCTTCTGGCCAGCCTGGAGGTCATACCCCTTGAGGTTGTTGACCTCGCGGATCTCATTGATGAGCCCTTGCACATCCCCTGATGCATAGGCCGCCGCTACAGACCACAGGGTCTCTCCTGGTGCCACAACCACGATCTCGTATGAAGGCGCTGTGCTTGCCTCGACCTGTCCGGCCCCGGACTGAGAGGCAAAGCCAGCTGCCATCACAACGGTCAGCGAGAGAACAACTAATGTGCGAGCAAGACGACCACGGCGCGACAACCTAACAGCTGACTGGCGACCGGACGGATTGGCCTGCCAATCATTTTTCAAAAAGCCTTGATTTACAATGCTTTTTCCACTTGTTGTTGAACCAAGTGCATTGATTGTTAGTG
>JBEAVJ010000045.1:0-5654 GCA_041160995.1 Actinomycetota bacterium
CTACTTGGATCGTTACCGGAAATGGGCAGATTCGCAGTTAATCCCGGTTTTAATTAGACTTCAGCCCATGAGCAGCCTTTCACGCGATGATGTCGCCAAACTTGCAGGCCTAGCCCGCATCGAAATGAGCGAAGAAGAATTAGTTAATCTCTCCAATGAGTTCACCGTAATTTTGGATGCTGTTGCTCGTGTGCAGGAAGTTGCCGGAGCGGATGTAGAACCAACCTCACACCCATTGCCGCTGCGCAATGTATTCCGCGCAGATGTAGTTGTGCCAAGTCTTACTCCCGAAGAAGCGCTCTCTGGCGCACCAGCCCAAGAAGAGCAACGCTTCCGCGTTCCTCAGATTTTGGGTGAAGAATGATTCGTAACTCAGCATCCGAGATGGCGGCAAAGCTTGCTGCCGGAGAAACAACATCAGTTGCATTAACTCAGGCGCATTTAGATCGCATTACCGCGGTTGATACAGATGTTCATGCATTTTTATATGTTGATACAGAAGGTGCATTGGCACAAGCTGCAGCGGTTGATGCCAAGCGCGCTAAGGGTGAAAAGTTATCGCCACTGGCAGGTGTTCCACTTGCACTGAAAGATGTCATGGCGCAAAAGGGTGTTCCAACGACATGCGGTTCAAAGATTCTTGAAGGTTGGCGTCCACCGTATGACTCAACAGTTGTAGCAAACCTCAAGAAAAATGACATTGTTATCTTGGGTAAAACCAATATGGATGAGTTTGCAATGGGTTCATCAACTGAAAACTCTGCATATGGTCCAACACATAACCCTTGGGATTTAACACGCATTCCTGGCGGTTCAGGTGGCGGTTCTTCGGCCGCACTTGCTGCTTTTGAAGCACCACTTGCCATTGGAACCGATACTGGTGGATCTATTCGCCAACCTGCAGCGGTCACTGGAACTGTCGGAGTTAAGCCAACCTACGGCGGCGTTTCTCGTTTTGGCTTGGTTGCCTTCTCATCCTCGCTTGATCAAGCAGGCCCATGTGCTCGCACAGTTCTAGATACCGCGTTACTGCATGAAGCTATTGCTGGACATGATCCAAAGGATGCAACAAGCATCAACGCACCAGTTCCTCAAGTGGTTGCCGCAGCAAAATCTGGCGATGTTAAGGGAATGAAAATTGGTGTTGTTAAGGAACTCAACGGCGATGGATATCAGCCAGGAGTGCGTGCGCGCTTTGAGGAATCACTTGAACTTTTAGCAAAGGCTGGTGCTGAAATTGTTGAAGTTTCTGCACCAAACTTTGAATACGCTCTTGCTGCGTATTACTTAATTGCACCATCAGAGTGCTCATCTAACTTGGCTCGTTTTGATGCGATGCGTTACGGCTTGCGCGTGGGCGATGTTGATGGTGCATCTGCAGAATCAGTTATGAATCTGACCCGTGAAGTTGGTTTTGGCAAAGAGGTAAAGCGTCGCATCATTTTGGGTACGTATGCATTGTCATCTGGTTACTACGATGCTTATTACGGCAGCGCGCAAAAGGTTCGCACCCTTATCACTCAGGATTTCACAAGAGCTTTTGAAAAGGCAGATGTTTTGGTTTCCCCAACCTGTCCAACAACGGCTTTCAAAATTGGCGAAAAGGCCAACGATCCACTCGCTATGTACCTCAATGACATCGCAACTATTCCGGTGAACATGGCAGGTATCGGTGGAATGTCTCTTCCATCAGGATTAGCTGATGAAGATGGTTTGCCAGTTGGATTCCAGATTATGTCTCCCGTTATGAAGGATGAGCGCATGTACTCAGTAGGTGCAGCTCTTGAAGCAGCACTTCTTACTCAATGGGGTGCGCCTTTACTGGATAAGGCTCCAATTATGGGAGGTACGCGATGACTCTTTCATACGATGATGTAGTCGCTAAGTACGAACCCGTACTAGGTCTAGAAGTCCACGTTGAGCTCAATACAAACTCAAAGATGTTTTGTGGTTGCAGCACCGTCTTTGGTGCTGAACCCAATACTCAGACATGTCCTGTTTGCTTGGCGCTGCCAGGTGCGTTACCTGTTGTTAATGAAAAGGCGATTGAGTCCACGATCAAAATCGGTCTTGCGTTGAACTGTTCTATCGCACCATTTTCACGTTTTGCTCGTAAGAACTACTTCTATCCAGATATGCCAAAGAACTTCCAGATCTCTCAGTATGACGAGCCAATCTGTGTCGATGGGTATGTAGATGTCGAAATCGAAACCGATGAAGGTCCAAAGAAGTTCCGTGTAGAAGTCGAGCGCGTGCACATGGAAGAAGACACCGGAAAGTCATTACACGTAGGTGGTGCAACTGGGCGTATCCATGGTGCCGAGTACTCATTACTTGATTACAACCGTGCCGGTATTCCTTTGGTTGAAATCGTGACAAAGATTGTTCCAGGAACCGGAAAGTACGCACCAGAGGTAGCAAAGGCTTACGTTGCAGAGCTACGCGACATTCTTCGTGCATTGGGTGTATCTGATGTAAAGATGGAACAAGGATCGTTGCGATGCGATGCGAATGTTTCTTTGCGTTTAATCGGTGCTGAAAAGCTTGGCACACGAAGTGAAACTAAAAACGTTAACTCATTGCGTTCTGTAGAACGCGCAGTTCGTGGCGAGATGATCCGCCATGCAGAGCTACTCAATGCTGGTGGGCGAGTAGTTCAAGAGACTCGTCACTTCCAAGAGGACACAGGACTTACTCGTTCTGGTCGTTCAAAGGAACAAGCCGAGGATTACCGTTACTTCCCAGAGCCAGATCTAGTGCCAGTTGCACCTGATGCTGCATGGATTGAAGAGCTTCGTGCAACTTTGCCAGAGCGACCATCGATTCGCCGGAAGCGTTTGCAGGAAGCATGGGCAGTTCCAGATAAGGAAATGTCTGCGATGATCAACGCAGATGTTCTCGATATTGTTGAAGCCACTGTTTTGTTAGGTTCTGATCCAACCAAGGCACGCAGTTGGTGGCTGGGAGAGATCTCACGAATTGCAAACGATAAAGATATTGCGATCGCAGATTTGGCAATCACACCGCAAGATGTTGCAGAGATTGTGGCACTTGTAAACGCGGGGGAGTTAACAGACAAACTTGCTCGTCAAGTTGTTGAAGGTGTTATTGCTGGCGAAGGTAAGCCATCTGAAGTTGTAGCAAAGCGTGGCATCAAGGTTGTAAATGATGACGGTGCGCTGATGGCTGCAATTGAAAAGGTTTGTGCTGAACAAGCAGAAACTGCAGAGAAGGTTCGCAATGGACATTTACCTGCAGCAGGCGCGTTGATCGGTGCGGTCATGAAAGAGACAAAGGGCCAAGCAGATGCAGCTCGCGTACGAGAGCTTCTACTTGGCCACCTTGGACACTAGTTATTCAAGTTCACATGGCCATTGGCCATTGAACGCTCACTAACTAATTGGTAATTAGTGAAGGCCTGCACCTTCTGTTTCAACCAATGAATCCTTACCAACATTGATAAAGAAGAAGAGCACTATCGCTCCAATAAACAGCAACCCTGCGCTGAACTTAAATGCCACAGTAAAGCCATGAGTCATAGCAAATGGCATTAACTTCTCACCCAGTTGGGCATTTGCTGTTGCATATGTTGTCGTTGCTGTTGCGGCAACGGTATTAAGAAGTGCCACACCCAGTGAACCGCCTACTTGCTGGCTTGTATTGAGCATGGCGCTTGCGACACCCGTGTCATGGTTTGAAACTCCATGAAGTGAAGTAGACGTTAGCGGGATAAATACCAAAGCCATTCCACTAGACATAATCAACAGCGCAGGTAGAACATGCGTTGAATAGGAAGTTTCTGGGGTAATTCGAGCGATCATCAACATTCCGGCACTTGCAGCAATCAATCCTGGAACCATCAATGCTCGAGGACCAAACTTTGGAAGCAGTTGCGATGCAACTCCAGCGAAGACAATAATTCCGGCAGTAAATGGCAAGAATGCAAAGCCTGAACGCAACGGTGTGTATCCAAGAATCACCTGTAGGTATAGACCTAAGAACAAGAACATTGAAAATAACCCGGCACCAACAACCAGAGATCCAAGGTATGAACCACCGCGGTTGCGATCTGTAACAACGCGTAGTGGCATTAGTGGATTCTTAACACGCTTTTCGATAAGTACAAAGGTTCCTAGCAGCAAGACAGATGTCATCAAGAAGCCAATTGTTAATGAATCACTCCACCCGCTGATCGCTGCTTCATGGAATCCATAGGTTAATGCGAATAATCCGGCAGTTGCGGTGAATACACCAGGGATGTCATAAGAGTTATCACCTTGAGCCTTAGATTCCTTCACAAACTTGATGGCTAGAAATGCTGCAAAGATTGCAATTGGAGTGTTCACTCCTAGGCACCATCGCCATGAGAAGTACTCAGTTAATGCTCCACCCAGAATCAAGCCAATTGCAGCTCCGCCACCTGAGATTGCACCAATTACACCAAAAGCCTTTGCGCGTTCCTTGGGAACTGTAAAGGTTACTGAGATGATCGCCAATGCAGCGGGTGCAAGCAAAGCGGCAAAAACGCCCTGAAGTGCACGTGATGCATAAAGCATGCCCTCATTTGAAGCGACTCCACCAAGGGCCGATGCTGCAGCAAATCCTGCTAAGCCAATAAGAAATATCTTCTTGCGACCCATGTAATCACCGATACGCCCACCCAGAAGAAGTAATGAGCCAAAGGCAAGTGTGTATGCGGTGATTACCCATTGCTGATTAGCATCTGAGATTCCTAGTTCAACCTTGGCGCTAGGGATTGCAATATTCATAATCGAGCTATCGAGAACGATCATGAGTTGAGCGATTGCGACTACGAACAAGGTTCGCCATCTCGTTGGGTCTAGACCTTCAGTTTTGGTCACTTGTGACACGTTATTGCTCCAATTATTCGAATGATAAATGAGTTATCAAGAGGGTAGAATTCTCTCATGCCTAACATGAAGCCGCGTTCTCATGTCGTTACCGATGGAATGGAAAGAGCCCCGCAACGAGGAATGTTGCGAGCTGTGGGAATGGGTGATGAAGATTGGGTGAAACCACAGATTGGTATCGCATCCTCGTGGAATGAAATCACACCGTGCAATATGTCACTCGATCGTTTAGCAAAGGCTTCAAAAGAAGGCGTGTTTGCAGCTGGCGGATTTCCTATGCAGTTCGGAACAATCTCAGTTTCTGATGGAATTTCCATTGGACATGAAGGAATGCACTTTTCCTTGGTTTCGCGCGAGATCATTGCTGATTCAGTTGAAACAGTGATGAATGCCGAACGCTTTGATGGCATGGTTACTTTTGCAGGGTGTGATAAATCACTGCCGGGAATGATGATGGCTGCGGCACGTTTAGATGTTGCAAGTGTTTTTGTATGTTGCGAGCGTTTTTGTTTATGCAGGTTCAACTTTGCCAGGCCAAGTAGATGGAAAAGATGTCACGATTATTGATGCTTTTGAAGCTGTGGGTGCATGCGCTAGAGGATTAATTACTCAAGATGAAGTAGATAAAATTGAACGAGCTATCTGCCCAGGAGAGGGTGCGTGCGGCGGTATGTACACCGCAAACACAATGGCTGCAATTGGTGAAGCGATTGGATTATCACTTCCAGGTTCTGCCTCCCCACCATCAATTGATCGCAGACGAGATGATTACGCAGTTAAATC
>JBEAVJ010000151.1:0-3770 GCA_041160995.1 Actinomycetota bacterium
GCTGAAATTTTGAAGTACAGCCTGGAAAGATTGAAGGATGATCCACCGCTAGATGGTCCACGATCTGCCGAAGATCTCTTTAAGGAAGTTGGAAACACAATCACCGCCAAAGGTTTAGGCGGACATGAAGCGCTTCAGGTATTTACTAATGTTTTAGCTAAAGCATGTATCTCAACCGATCACCCTCGTAACTTAGCTTTTATTCCATCTGCACCAAGTGAGTATGCAAACCTTTTTGATTTAGTAGTGGGTGCAAGTGCTTTGTATGGCGGTTCCTGGCAAGAAGGCGCTGGTGCGGTCTATGCAGAAAACCAAGCGATTCAATGGCTTATTGATTTAGCGGGGTTGCCAGCAACTGCGGGCGGAGTATTTGTGCAAGGTGGCACCATCGGAAACCTTTCAGCGCTAGTAGTTGCACGTGCAGAGGCACGCAAAAAACACACACCTGTGGGGCGTTGGGTAATCGCATGTAGCGCAGAGGCGCACTCTTCAATTGCATCAGCTGCCAATGTTATGGATGTAGATATTCTCAAAATTCCAGTTGATTCCAAGGGCAAATTGCAAGGTTCAGCGGTTGCTGAAGCGATTGATACCTTGCATGCAACCACGAGTAATCGGGTCTTTGCTGTTGTTGCAACATCAGGAACAACCAACTTAGGAATCATTGATGATCTCAAAGGAGTTGGTAAGGCTGCACATGATCGCGGGATCTGGTTCCATGTTGATGGTGCTTACGGATTAGCTGCGCTGTGTGCTCCATCTGTGCGTGCAGATTTTGATGGTGTAGAAAAAGCAGATTCATTTATCGTCGACCCACACAAATGGTTATTTGCTCCATACGATGCCTGCGCACTTGTCTATCGCAATCCACAGTTAGCAAAGGAAGCACATTCACAACATGCTTCCTACCTTGACACATTGAAAGATGATCAATGGTCTCCATCTGATTACGCAATTAACTTAACCCGTAGAACTCGTGGATTGCCTTTTTGGTTCTCACTTGCCGCACATGGCACCGATGCATATGCAGAAGCCATGGAACAAACCCTTACCGTTGCAAAAGATGCTGCCGAATTAGTTCGCAAACATCCGAACTTGGATTTGCTCTGCGATCCAGAGCTTTCAATTGTTGCCTTTACTCGCAAAGGTTGGGCAGCTGCTGATTATCAAAAGTGGAGTGATCAACTGCTTGAAGATCAGGTGGGCTTTATTCCGCCCTCATCCCATAATGGACAACCTATTTTGCGATTTGCAATTGTTAATCCGTGGACAAAAATCAGCGATATTCAGCTAATTCTCGACAGGCTGTAAATCCCACACTTTTTGCATTGCTCACCTAAGATTTACCCCATGTCCGCACAAGAAGAGTCAGCGATCAATACTGGCCTCAGCGACCTCGAAGTTCGTATCCTGGATTTTGAAGGCAATTGGTGGCGTTACGCCGGCGCTAAAGAGGCTGCAATCAAAGAGCTATTTGATGTAACCGCACCTCGTTACTACCAACTATTAAATGATCTGATCGACCGCGACGACGCCCTAGCTGCCTCACCGATGCTAGTTAAGCGCCTTCGCCGCCTGCGTGAGGCCCGTATGGCCACACGTGTGGCTCGTTAAACCACCCCAGCCCGCTCGTTTTGCGCCTCGGAAATAAAGGCTCTAGATTTGGCGTTAGCACTCTCGGGGTGCGAGTGATAAAGCCCCCCGCCAAATGAATGACGAGCACAAGGAGCACAACTCATGGCAAAGCAGATTGCCTTTAATGAAGAAGCACGCCGCGGTTTAGAGCGCGGCATGAATATCTTGGCTGACGCAGTCAAGGTAACCCTTGGACCTCGCGGACGTAACGTCGTTCTCGAGAAGAAGTGGGGCGCCCCAACAATTACTAATGATGGCGTTTCCATTGCAAAGGAAATTGAACTTGATGATCCATGGGAACAAAGAAGACTGATGATGTTGCCGGTGACGGAACAACAACTGCAACTGTTCTAGCTCAAGCACTAGTACGTGAAGGACTACGTAACGTTGCTGCGGGATCAAATCCAATGGCGCTAAAGCGCGGAATTGAAAAGGCTGTCGCTGAAATCGTTGCTGAGCTTCTCTCAATGGCTAAGGCTGTTGACTCAAAGGAGCAGATCGCAGCAACAGCATCTATCTCTGCAGCAGATGCAACTATCGGCGAGATGATCGCTGAGGCGATGGACAAGGTTGGAAAAGAAGGCGTAATTACCGTTGAAGAGTCAAATACATTTGGTCTAGAGCTAGAGCTCACTGAAGGTATGCGCTTTGATAAGGGTTACATCTCTCCATACTTTGTAACTGACCAAGATCGCATGGAAGTTGTTCTAGAAGATGCCTATGTTTTGATCGTTAACTCAAAGATCGCAAACATCAAGGATCTAGTACCTATCCTTGAGAAGGTTATGCAATCAGGTAAGCCGCTAGTAATCATCGCTGAAGATGTTGAGGGTGAAGCACTTGCAACACTAGTTGTTAACAAGATTCGCGGAACATTCCGTTCAGCAGCGGTTAAGGCACCTGGCTTTGGAGATCGTCGTAAGGCGATGCTTCAGGACATTGCAATCCTTACTGGTGCAACAGTTATTTCAGATGGGTCGCGCTCGCAAGGTTGTTATCAGCAAGGAAGAGACAACAATCGTTGAAGGCGCTGGCGATGAGGCTCAGATCAAGGGTCGCGTTCAGCAGATCCGTAATGAAATCGAAGCTTCTGATTCAGATTACGACCGCGAGAAGTTGCAAGAGCGTCTTGCAAAGCTTGCTGGTGGCGTAGCTGTTATCAAGGCAGGTGCTGCAACTGAGGTAGAACTCAAGGAGCGCAAGCACCGCATTGAAGATGCAGTTCGCAATGCAAAGGCTGCAGTAGAAGAAGGAATCGTTGCCGGTGGTGGCGTTGCACTTCTACAAGCAGGTGCTGCAGTGTTCAAGCGTCTAACAGGTTTAACTGGCGATGAAGCAACTGGTGCAAAGATTGTTGAATATGCAATCGAAGCACCAATCAAGCAGATCGCAGTTAACGCAGGTCTTGAAGGCGGAGTAGTTGTCGAGAAGGTACGTAACCTAGAAGCAGGTTTCGGTCTTAACGCAGCATCTGGAGAATATGTAGACATGATCAAGGCTGGCATCATCGATCCAGCTAAGGTCACACGTTCTGCACTTCAGAATGCAGCATCAATCGCAGCGCTCTTTATTACTACAGAGGCAGTGATTACAGATAAGCCAGAACCAAAGTCAGCGGCAGCGATGCCACAAGGCGGCGGAGACATGGACTTCTAAGTCACGCGTAAATAGTTACGAAGGCCCTCGAGATTAACGTCTCGGGGGCCTTCTGCTTTACGATTAGAACATGAAGACATTTGATGCAGAACTCGTTGCACGCAACGCCGCCTTGGCTGAAGCGGAATTTGCAACACAGGTCGGCGACTTTGTCTCAGTTGAATTCGATGATGAAAATCGCGAAGCAACATATTTATTCGTTGCAGATATCGCTGGATACCGCGGATGGCGCTGGTGCGTCACCGTTGCAAAGGTTGATGAAGAAGCAGCACCAACAATCTGCGATCTCGTTGTTATTCCTGGTCCTGATTCACTCATGGCACCAGATCACGTTCCTTATATGGATCGCATCCTTCCTGAAGATATTCAGCCAGGAGTAATCGTTCCAAGTGTTCTCGAAGATACTCGTCTTGTTCCTGGTGTTAATGCACTTGTTCAAGATGAAGGATTGGATGCAACAGAAGTATTTGATCTTGGTC
>JBEAVJ010000002.1:0-19037 GCA_041160995.1 Actinomycetota bacterium
AACAGGACGAAT
The DNA here is from genome assembly GCA_041160995.1 of Actinomycetota bacterium. Classification (GTDB taxonomy): domain Bacteria; phylum Actinomycetota; class Actinomycetes; order Nanopelagicales; family Nanopelagicaceae; genus Planktophila. The sequence continues at coordinate 13 of JBEAVJ010000002.1, forward strand.
GCCTAAATGATGTCGGGCTTTACGAACCTCATCCTCTGTTACTCCGCGAAGGCTTGCAATCTGACTATCTGAGAAACCCTGACTCTTAGCGGTTCGAAGTACTTCGGCGCTTAACTCACCTGGTTGCGAGATCACGGCTGCTTGCTGATTTATGATTTCAATCTGACGTAAGTACCAAGGATCAATCTTGGTGGCTGCGAAAACCTCTTCAATACTTGCACCAGCCCACATCGCTTTTTGAACTTGCTGTAGACGATACTCTGTTGGAATTTTCATGGATTGCAACAATGCCGAACGCTCTGCATCAGCTATCGAAGGCCAGGTAAAGATCGCCTCCTTGCGCTCCAAGGAACGTAACGCCTTCATCAGCGCTTCCGAGAAGGAGCGACCTATAGCCATCGCTTCTCCCACGCTCTTCATGGTCGTCGTAAGTCGCGGATCAGCATCAGCAAACTTTTCAAATGCAAAGCGAGGCAGTTTTACTACAACGTAATCCAGAGTAGGTTCAAATGACGCAGGTGTTACTTGCGTGATGTCATTCTTAATCTCATCTAAGGTGTAACCGATAGCTAACTTTGTCGCAATTTTAGCGATCGGAAAACCAGTTGCCTTTGAAGCAAGGGCGCTAGAACGGGACACTCTTGGGTTCATCTCAATCACAATGATGCGACCATTAGCAGGATTTACCGCGAACTGAATATTGCATCCTCCCGTATCCACGCCTACCTCACGGATGATGTTGAGCGATAAGTCACGAAGTTTTTGATACTCAACATCGGTCAAGGTCATGGCAGGTGCAACGGTAATTGAATCGCCGGTGTGAACACCCATCGGATCTAGATTTTCAATCGAACACACGATCACAACATTGTCTTTGTTATCGCGCATTACTTCGAGTTCGTACTCTTTCCAGCCAATAATCGACTCTTCTAATAGCACTTCAGAGGTTGGACTATGGCGAAGACCGGCACCTGCAATTTGACGAAGCTCTGCCTCATCAAAGGCGATGCCAGAACCTAGACCACCCATAGTGAAGGAAGGTCTAACTACAACTGGATAATTAAGTTCTACAACCGCGGCTAAAATCTCTTCCATCGTGTGGCAAATACGAGATTTAGCTGACTCGCCTCCCACTTTTTCCACAATCGCTCGGAACAGTTCTCGATTCTCGCCGCGGTTAATTGCATCAACATCTGCACCGATTAATCGAACTCCGTACTTAGCTAACGTTCCCCGCTCATATAAGCCGATCGCCGCATTGAGCGCGGTTTGACCGCCAAGAGTGGCGAGAACCGCATCTGGCTTTTCATGCGCAATGATTCGCTCGATTATCTCTGGAGTAATCGGCTCAACATATGTTGCATCGGCAAACTCAGGATCGGTCATGATTGTTGCCGGATTGGAGTTAACGAGAATTACTCGAATACCTTCGGCTCTTAAAACACGACAGGCCTGGGTACCCGAGTAATCAAATTCGCAGGCTTGACCAATAACAATGGGGCCACTACCGATAACCAACACACTTTTAATGGATGCATCTAAAGGCATTAGACACCTACCTTTTTCGTCATCAAATTAACAAAACGATCAAAAAGATAGGAAGCATCGTGTGGACCAGCTGCAGCCTCCGGGTGATACTGCACTGAAAAGGCCGGTCGATCAAGAAGTGCCAAACCTTCCACAACACCATCATTGAGGCAGGTGTGTGTTACCTCTCCCCTGCCATAAACCGTTGAGAACTCAGCATCGGTGGGTGCTTTTACAGCAAAGCCATGGTTATGCGCTGTAATCTCAACTTTGTTGGTGTTCTTATCAATCACTGGTTGATTAATGCCTCTATGACCAAACTGCAACTTATACGTTTCAAAGCCGAGCGCTCTTCCTAAAATCTGATGACCAAAACAGATTCCAAAAATAGGTACTTCTGCTAGCAAAAGCTCGCGAACAACTTCAATAACTTCGGTCATGGTCGAAGGATCGCCCGGTCCATTTGAGAGAAATACTCCATCGGGATTTATCGCCATGATCTGATCAAAGGTTGAGTTAAATGGCATTACCTGTACTTCAACTCCGCGCTCTGCAAGAGATCTAGGGGTAGCCGCCTTAATCCCAAGATCTAACGCTGCAACGGTAAATTTCTTTACTCCGATTGCTGGCACAACATATGTGGTTGGAGTAGAAACATCCTTTACTAAGAATGCCCCAGACATCGCTTCAGCTTTACGAACCTCAACTACCATCTCTTCGCGAGTGAGGTCTAATCCCGAGAAGATACCAACCCGCATCGCTCCACGATCGCGTAGATGTCTTGTGATCGCTCGAGTATCTACACCTTGAATACCAACAACTCCCTGAGAAATCAGTTCTGCCTCTAAATCATTTTGAGCGCGCCAATTAGATGTCAAGGATGAAGGGTTACGAACAACAAAACCAGCAACCCAAATTTTCGCTGATTCATTATCAAAATCATTGACTCCCGTGTTTCCAATGTGAGGAGCGGTCATCACTACAACTTGCTTATGGTACGAAGGATCGGTGAGGGTTTCTTGATAACCGGTCATTCCGGTTTGAAAAACAGCTTCACCAAATGTCTTACCCTTCGCCGCCCAGGAGCTACCTTCGAAAATTCTTCCATCATCCAAGACAAAGTAAGCGGTGCTCATTGCTGTGCCCCCTTACTTACGACTATGCCGTTAATTACGGTCTGCTTACCCTTAAAGAGTGTGTGCTCCACAAATCCAGGCAATTCATGGCCATGGTAGGGAGTATTTGATGAGTTAGATAGAACTAAATCGCGATCCACCCTCCAACTTTTCGTTGGATTAATCACAACGAGGTTGGCAAAGCTGCCCTTGGCGATCATCTGTCCTTGTTCGGCGTAGCGCCCGATTCGAGCCGGAGCAAGAGACATTCGATCTGCGACCTGCTCCCAATTCATCATGCCGGAATCAACCATTGTCTTTTGAACTATTGATAAGGCGGTTTCAAGTCCGAGCATTCCAAAGGCTGCTTCCTGCCATTCACACTCCTTTGCTTCCAAGGGATGTGGAGCGTGATCGGTAGCAACGATATCGATAGTTCCATCTGCTAACGCCTCACGTAAAGCATGCACATCGGCTTCAGTGCGCAATGGTGGATTAACTTTGTACACAGGATCATATGAAGAAGCTAGGTCATCGGTCAGAAGAAGATGATGAGGAGTAACTTCTGCAGTCACATTAATTCCTCGTGCTTTAGCCCAACGAATGATCTCTACACCACCTGCTGTTGTGAGGTGACAGATGTGTAAACGAGATTTCACATGGTCTGTTAGAAGAACATCTCTAGCGATAATCGCCTCTTCAGCTACAGCTGGCCAACCCTTGAGTCCTAATCGGGCTGACACAATCCCCTCATTCATTTGAGAATTAACTGTCATTCGAGGATCCTGTGCGTGCTGCGCAACTACACCATCAAACTTCTTGATGTATTCAAGGGCTCTACGCATAACTAATGGATCTGAAACACAATGACCATCATCGCTAAACACTCTCACCCGTGCAACTGAATCAGCCATCGCTCCGATCTCCGATAGCGCTTCACCACGCAGCCCTTGAGTAACGGCTCCAATTGGAAAAACATCGAGATAGCCCGCTTCTTGTCCCAATCTGTACACCTGCTCAACAACTCCAGCAGTGTCGGCGACAGGCGAGGTATTAGCCATCGCAGATAGTGCGGTAAACCCACCTTTGGCGCCCGCCTTACTTCCGCTTAAAACCGTCTCTGCATCTTCACGACCAGGTTCACGCAAATGTGTATGAAGATCTACAAGTCCGGGTAACACAACGCATCCTGAAGCATCTATAACTTGAGTCGCCTCACCCTTAAAGGATGCCACCACATCAACTACATGCTGTTCTTGAATGCAGATATCAGAGACCGTTCCATTTGGCAGTTTCGCACCCTTGATTACAAGATCAACTGAGTTCATCTAATTGCTCCCTGCCTCTAATGCGCTGCCTGTCAGAAGTACATACAAAATTGCCATTCTTACGCTGACGCCATTAGTTACCTGCTCGGTAATTACCGAACGGGCGCTGTCTGCTACCTCAGCTGAAATTTCTAGCCCTCGATTCATAGGACCTGGGTGCATAACAATTGAACCTTGTTTCATCGACTTCATTCGCTCAGCGTTAAGTCCGAAGTAACGAGAGTATTCGCGAGCATTTGGAAAGTACAGATCAACCATCCGTTCTTGTTGAACCCGCAACATCATCACAACATCTACAAAAGGAATCACGGAATCAAAATCATAAGAAACAGTGGCCGGCCAACTTTCAACTCCAACCGGAAGAAGAGTAGGCGGTGCCACCAAAACAACCTTGGCCCCAAGTTTTGAAAGCAGCAAAACATTGGATCGCGCTACACGTGAATGCAGTACATCTCCGACTATCGCTACCGTTAGACCTTCTAAATCATTTGCGCCTAGCCCTAAGTGTTTGCGAATCGTAAAGGCATCTAACAAAGCTTGACTTGGGTGCTCATGTGTTCCATCACCAGCGTTGACAACACTTCCAGACATCCACTGTGAATCCGCCAAACGTTGAGCCGCGCCCGAAGCGGAGTGACGAATGACAACCGCATCGGCACCCATCGCTTGCAAGGTCATTGCGGTGTCTTTGAGGGATTCACCCTTGCTTACACTTGAACCCTTGGCGGAAAAATTAATAACATCGGCGGAAAGACGCTTGGCTGCGGCTTCAAAGGAGATTCGAGTTCGCGTTGAATCTTCAGCGAAAAGATTGACGATTGTGCGACCTCGAAGAGTTGGCAACTTTTTTACCGCCCCATCGCTTACTCGTGCTAACTCGTGTGCGGTATCCAGAATCGAGATTGCTTCTATCTTCGATAAATCTTCAATTGATAACAAGTGGCGCATCAGTGAGCCTCACCTTCGATAGCAACCTCATCGCGACCATCTATTTCACCAAGTAAAACTCGCACCGATTGAGCTTTGGAGGTTGGTAGGTTTTTGCCAACGTAATCAGCCTTGATCGGAAGCTCTCTATGTCCTCTATCAACTAAGGTCGCCAGCTGCACCGTGCGAGGTCTTCCTATCTCGCCCAACGCATCAAGTGCGGCACGGATTGTTCGGCCTGAGAACAAAACATCATCGACAAGAATTACATCCTTATCTTCGATTCCACTCGGCGGGATCGTCGTTGGCATGATCGCTCGTGGGGCGCGCAGACGTAAATCATCTCTGAATAAAGTTATATCTAGGGTTCCACATGGGGTCTCCACGCCTTCAATCTCAGAAATAATCGCAGCGATTCGCTGAGCAAGATGGGCCCCACGTGTGGGAATTCCTAAGAGAACAATGGAGGATGAGCCTTGATTTTTCTCAAGGATTTCATGGGAGATGCGGGTAAGAGCACGTTTAATGTCGGGTGCAGACAGGGCTACGCTCATGTAAATCTCCTTTCCCACCTCTCAGGATGGGTCGTTAAAGGATGCAGGCGCGATACTAGCATCGATTCTCACGCCCTGTGGATAATGAAAAAACAGTGTCCGCCTCCTCAATACCCTGCGGGCATGAATTCACAAGAAGAGCTTGTCCAACTACACCGCAGATTACGCACCATCAGAGAGAGTAAGGCTCTGACCCTGAATCAAGTCGCCGCCCGGAGCGATGGGCGAATCTCCGCTATAGCCCTTGGTTCCTATGAGCGTGGCGATAGATCGATAAGTGCCCAGAAGGTTCTAGAGCTCGCTGAGATTTATCAGCTGCCAGCCGCCGAATTGTTTTCGCAGCCAGAGCAACTACTAGAGCAAGGAAGAGTTGTGATTGATTTTCGGAAACTCACCAACGACTCGGATCCTTCCAGCTTGAGGATGCGCGAGATCGTTACCGCCATCGCATCTGTTCGCCGAGATTGGAATGGCGAAGTTATTTCGCTGCGAGAGAGCGATGTGCGATCACTTCAGATTTTTGCCTCCCTTTCGGGAGCGGAGATCAATGCGTTATTAAATAGGTACGCACTTACTAAATCGAAATAGTGTCTTTGATGCTTGCTATGCGACCTAAAACTCCGTGAATGTACTTCGAGGAGTCATCGCTAGAGAGCTCTTTAGCCAGAATAAGCGCTTCATCAATCGCCACGCTCGTAGGTACATCGGTAGACCACAGAACCTCATAGATTCCTAAACGGAGAATATTTCGATCGACCGCAGGCAAGCGATCCATATCCCAGCCCTGCGCATAGGTCGTAATCAACTCATCAATCTTTCGACGATTGTCAGAGACACCATTTACTAACTCTTTGGTGTAGTCCCGAATCGGACGTGCATCAGGACCCTCGGCGGGGATATCACGGGCGTTCAGGGTCTCAACAAGATTGGTCCCCCGAATATCGGTTTCATACAAAAGATCAAGCGCTTGTTTGCGCGCCTTGCTACGAGCGGACACTAGTTAGCGCGACCCTGGTATGACCCATCGCGTGTGTCAACTAAAACAACTTCATCTTGTTTGATAAAGAGTGGAACCTGGATCTCAATGCCGGTTTCAACTGTTGCAGGCTTTGTTCCGCCAGATGAGCGATCGCCCTGGATTCCTGGCTCAGTGTAGGTAATCTTCAGTGGAACGGATGCTGCAAGTTCGATGTATAGAGGGTTGCCTTCATTGACTGCAACGATTGCTTCAGTGTTTTCTAACATGTAGTTAGCTGCATCGCCGACAGTGGCTGCACTGATTGTCATCTGGTCGTAAGTCTTTGTATCCATGAAAACGAAATCATCACCCTCTTTGTAGAGGTACTGCATTTCACGCTTTTCAAGTATTGCGACATCCACCTTGACGCCAGCGTTATAGGTTCGATCTACAACCTTGCCGCTTAGAACCGACTTGAGCTTTGTGCGAACAAATGCCGGACCCTTGCCTGGCTTAACATGCTGGAACTCAACGACAGTCCACAACTGGCCTTCAATATCCAAGGTCATTCCATTTTTCAAATCATTTGTTGTTGCCACAGCTAATCCACCCGCTCTTTATCGATACCTATTTGATTTACGAAGGTATAAGGATACCCGCTCAAAGGGTGTGGTTTGTTACTTTGAAAGCAGGTTTGCCAGAGCAATGATGGCTAAAACATAGGAATTCGGACCGAATCCTCCGATAGTTCCATTCGCCACTCCAGAAATAACCGATGTGTGGCGGAACTCTTCACGGCTTAATGGGTTCGACAAGTGGACTTCAATCAAGGGAGCTTTTACCAACTCCGCAGCATCACGGATCGCATATGAGTAATGTGTAAATGCCGCCGGGTTAATGATCACAGGAAGCTTCGCATCTGCAGCCTCGTGCAGCCATCCAATAATTGTTGCCTCATCATCGCTTTGACGAACATCGGCTTCAAATCCATGCTTAGTTGCCGCAATCTCAATGAGGCTCTTTAACTCTCCGTAGTTCAGATCGCCATAGATTGAAGAATCCCGAATATCTAATCGCGAAAGATTAGGTCCATTTATCACAAGAATCTTCATGAGCTAATTCTCTCATACGCAGCATCGAGTTCGGCAGAGGATAAATCCTCAAGTCGAATAGTTGACCCAACACCCTGCAAGGCTACGAAACGAATAGTGTTGCCGCGCGCTTTTTTGTCCAGAGCCAGCAACGGTGCCAATTTTTGCCAAGCTTGGCGGTCGTAGGAGGTTGGTAGTGCAAATCGTTTCAACAGATCTCGATGTTGTTGAAGTACTGAAGCTTCAATTAATCCCCTGGCCGATGCCAATTCAGCCACAAATACCATTCCGATTGCTACCGCTTCTCCGTGGCGCAATTGATACTTTGCGTGAATTTCAATCGCATGACCCAATGTATGGCCATAATTCAAAGCCTCTCGTGCAAAACTTTCTTTGAAATCAGAGGAGACAACCTTCGCCTTAACCGTGACAGCTCTTGTTATTAACTCTTGGACAGTGTTGTGATCATTAAGGGCATTACTTGGATCCAACGCATTTGCCAAAGTAAGAATTTTAGGATCATCAATAAATCCACATTTAATGACCTCTGCCATGCCCGCGGAGAAATCTCGCGCGGACAGAGTATTCAAAAAGTTGAGATCAACCAGCACCGATAACGGTGAATGAAAGGATCCGATGAGATTCTTCCCATAATCGGAGTTGATTCCAGTCTTTCCGCCAACTGATGCATCCACCATTCCAGCCAGGGATGTTGGTACAGCGATCCAATCGACACCCCTAAGCCATGTTGCCGCTGTAAACCCAGCAAGATCGGTTACCGCTCCCCCGCCAATTCCAACGATTAAATCTGAACGGGTAAAGCCGGCAGCTCCCAACCAATTCCACAAGGAGATTAATGTGTTTGCACTCTTGGCATCTTCACCATCTGGAACCTCAAAGATATGAACATCAGAATCAACTGATTTGATAGTGCTTAAATCTGGGATAAATGAGGTGGACACTATTAGCGCAACCCTTGTGCGGTTCTTCATGCTCGATACAAGTGTTGAACTCCAGTCGCAACCAATCAGCACCGAGTATTCATGCTCTGCTTTTACGATTACCGTGTTCATGGCGCACTCTTAGCTATCGCATCGACAATTGCAGGAACATCCATATCATCAACTTTAATGGTTACATCAGCTAATCGCTCATAGATAGGACGGCGATTATCACTAAGCGATTGCCACTGGGCGCGCGGATTTCCGAGAAGAAGTGGCCGGTCGCGATTAAATCCCACTCGTGGCGCAGCGGTTGCTAAAGAGACATCAAGGAAAACGACATGGGATGCTGATTGAGTAATTGCGGCTTGAGCCTGATCGGAAACGGGTGCGCCACCTCCCAAACTAACAACGGCATCATCTTCAGTTAATACATGTGACAAGGTTTCAAACTCCATTGCCCTAAACACAGGTTCACCTTCAACCACAAAAATGTCAGTTATAGCCTTACCGCTCTTTTCCTCTATTAATGCATCGGTATCGAGAAATCTCATAGAGAGATGCTCGGCCAAGGCACGACCAACAGTGCTCTTTCCTGCTCCAGGTGGGCCAATCAAAAGTATTCGGCGCATTGGACTACTTACTTAAAGTTGAGATTGTTGATGTAGGACTCAAAGTTGCGACGTGTTTCAGTTACCGAATCTCCGCCAAATTTTTCTAAGACCGCCTCGGCAAGCACGAGTGCAACCATCGCCTCCGCTACAACTCCAGCGGCTGGTACTGCACACACATCTGAGCGCTGGTTGATCGCTTTTGCCGCTTCACCAGTGGCAACATCAATGGTGTCTAACGCCTTAGGCACTGTAGAAATAGGCTTCATTGCAGCTCTTACTCGAAGTATTTCTCCGTTCGACATTCCACCTTCAGTTCCTCCAGCTCGATCGGTGCGGCGAACTATCATGCCTTGAGCGTTCTTTTCGATTTCATCGTGCGCGACCGAACCTCTGCGTGTTGCAGTTTGAAAACCATCGCCAATTTCAACACCTTTAATAGCTTGAATTCCCATCACAGCGCCTGCGAGTTTGGAATCTAATCGGCGATCCCAGTGCACATGTGAACCCAATCCAGGTGGCATATTGAAAGCTAAAACTTCAACAACCCCACCAAGGGTGTCTCCGTCGCGATGTGCTTTTTCAATCTCAGCGATCATTAGTTCACTGCTTGCTGAATCTGCACAGCGAACAGGATCAGCATCAATTATCTTCATATCCCCAGCAGAAGGTAAAACCGTTTCATCTGGAACGCGAACTGACCCAATCGATAAAACATGACTCAAAATAGTTATTCCGACACTCTGCTCCAGGAAGTTTCGTGCCACGGCTCCAAGTGCAACTCGTGCAGCTGTTTCGCGGGCACTTGCTCGTTCCAAAATTGGTCGTGCATCATCAAAGTCATATTTCTGCATTCCCACTAGATCTGCGTGCCCTGGTCGAGGTCGCGTCAATGGTGCATTTCTAGCAAGATCTTTGATCTCATCCTCGGGAACAGGATCTGCTGACATAACCTTTTCCCATTTTGGCCATTCAGAGTTTGCTACCTGGATTGCTATAGGACCACCTTGGGTAAGACCTAAACGAACACCGCCAAGAATCGTGACCTTGTCCGCTTCAAAGTTTTGGCGTGCACCGCGTCCTACGCCGAGGCGTCGACGTTCGAGGTGATAATCAATATCTGCGGTAGTGACCGACACCGAGGCGGGAATACCTTCAACAATCGCACTCAGTGCTTGACCATGAGACTCACCCGCAGTTAACCAACGCATATGCATATTGTGACAGATGAAGAGGTTATCTCGTTGCCAAATAAAGAAATAGCCCCATGAAAATGCTTGGAGCTAGGGGCATTTGGTCTGGAGTTGATCTCTTGATTAGCCTCAGTGAAATCAGATAGAGGGCCGCACATAGCAGTATGCAGCTGGCCAAAGAAAAGTATCCATAAAAACCCAAAGAGTTGAGAGCTGCTCCAATTATAGATAGAAGTTTTACATCCCCCATTCCCATTCCAAAAAGATGGAGAACAACAAGGGCTACGAGATAAACACACAACTGAGTGAGATCTCCAAGGCCATTTGTGATTAGAAGCGGACATAATAAGACGAGCATGACGGAAAGGTAAATATTCGGAATTTTATGCTCTTTCAAATCAGCGATACAGATTGGTACCGACATAAGAAAAAGTGCAAAGCTCATGCAAGTAGATTAAAGAGTGACAAGAAGAGGAAATAACCGCTGTGGATTAACCCAACCGCTTGAGCGCAGCCTCTCGCATCAATGTATGAAGCTCGGTGCGATCTACAGACTTTTCAGAGAAGATCTCTACCTGAGAAATGCCCTGATGAATAAGTAACTCAACACCGTCAATAACCTTGGCACCTGATGATGACCATGCCTGAGCAAGTTTTGTGGGCCAAGGGTTGTATAAAACTTCAAAGAGAACACCTCTGGGCTGTGACACTGAGGGAAGAAAATCTTCTCCTGCGTTTCCTGGCGTGGTGTTAATAATCAAATCAGCTGAGTTCATGAACTCCGTTGCAGCCCATGGGAGGTAATCAATCTTGATTGAACTCGATGAGTCCATACTTGCTTGGCGTGCCGTGTTTCGGTTTACAACGTGAATCTTTTCCGAGATACCAGAGAGATAGGCAACCGCTGCTCTTGCGGTTGCTCCGGCACCTAAGATCAAGACCGAATTCAAGGATGTAATTCCATGCGACTTGAGTGAGTATTCGAAACCCGCTACATCAGTGCTTTCCAAATTCCACTTGTTGTTGCGCAGAAAAAGTGTGTTTCCACTTGAAATCTTTTTGGCGGTCTCAGATATCTCATCTGCAATGAGCAAAGCTTCTTCCTTTAAAGGCATGGTCAGAGATAAACAGTTCTTCTGTGTACCCTTTATAAAGGAGGACAACTCCCCCGAACCTACCTTTATCGCTTCATACGATCCTTGTATTCCACAATGTTGATAGGCGATTGCGTGGAGAAGCGGGCTCAGTGAATGAGCTATAGGTGAACCAAGCACGGCCCCGTTAATCATTTGAATGCACCGGCCTTCCGATTCTTTGTATAGATAGCTTTCCAGGTATTGAACTCATCTAAGCTCGAAGTAAAGCGGGTGTCACCAGGTGCAACGGTAATGAAGTACAACCAATCTCCTGCAACTGGTTCAAGCGCTGCCTTAATCGCGTCAGCCCCGGGGCTACATATAGGACCAGGCGGGAGACCGTACCTGCGATAGGTGTTGTAGGGCGAGTTCAGCATCGTTGATTTACGGCTAAGGAAAATATCGCCCCTTGCTTGCATGATGTAGTGAACCGTCGAATCCATCTGCAACGGCATGCCTATCTTTAATCGATTGTAAATAACCCTTGAGACCTTTGAGAAATCTTGAGTTGAACCTTCGGCCTGGATAATCGATGCGATAGTTAATAGTTGCTGCGGAGAATATTGCGCGCTTCCCTGCAGCAATTTTTTCGCATATCTATCTTCAGTGAACCTTTCGACTAAGCGCTGGGCGGCCTGTGCTGCCGTTGTTCCCTCTGGAAATGAGTACTGCGCAGGAAAGAGCAATCCTTCGCTACTTGAAAATCCTTTAGGAAGTTTTAAGGAAGAGAAGGCTCGACTTATCTCCGAACGGGTGAAGCCGTAGGAGAGAAAGGCTTCCTGAATCTCACTGCGCCACGCTCCCTCATTGATCCTAATCAAATTTGGGATGCGCTCTGGATCCAAGAGTTGTTCTAGCGCTTGCTGCGCTGAAATTTTAAGGGTTAAGCGATGGCTGCCTGGTGCCACCTTCTGTGATCGTTCATCGGCGACAGCTACTCGAAAAAATGCCTGAGTTGATTTCACAACCCCAGCCTCATACAAAATCGCCGCTATCTCTGATCCGGAAGCTCCTGTCGGAACTTCAATGATGACCTCCTCCAGACCCTCGACAGAGGTAAGGGTGTTGTAGTCCGGTGTTGTTGATGAAAGAGAGCGAATCAGAAAGAGAGAAAAGGTGAAAAGAAAAATCACCAATCCCGCTGCAATTAAGCGTCTGAGGCTTTTCACTGAGCACCCTTTTGAAGTTCTATGCCAAAATCTAAAATCGCTACTGCAGCGGCCATATCTATTGCACTCTTAGAGTCCTTCGCATTCTTGCCCGCTTCGCGAAGATTGCGTGCTGCACTTACAGTGGACATTCGTTCATCAATCATTACGATTTCAACCTGTGTGAGCTCTGCTAATTGCTTCGCAAAAGCCACCGCTTTCTCGGATGCAGAACCATCTTCTCCGCTTAGGAGAGCTGGTTTGCCGACAAATATTTGTACTGGTTCGATCTCCTCGAAAATAGTGGAAATACTCTTTAATAGAGCTTTATCTGAACTTTTTAATGTCGTAAGTGGTGAAGAGAGAATCGAATCGGCATCACTAACGGCAACTCCGATGCGGACATCACCGTAGTCAAAGGCGATACGACGACCACGTTGCATCATCTATCCAAGTAATGATTGTGAGATAGCGGCTATTGCATCCAAAGATTTTTCAGGATTTGTGCCTCCGCCTTGAGCAAAGTCATCCTTACCCCCGCCACCGCCACCGAGAACGGTAGAGCCGATCTTCACCAAAGCTCCAGCCTTAACACCCTTGGCACGTGCATCATCACTGATGGCAACTACCAACACAGGTTTGCCCTCATTACTACTTACAAGCGCAACAACTGAGTTTGCGTGTTGTGCTCTCAAATCTATGGCGATCTTTCGTAGATCATCTCCAGAGACGCCATCGGACATCACAGAACCAATAAATGTAAATCCGTTAACATCCTGCGCTGATTTTCCAAGATCTCCGGCTTGAGATAGAGCTTGTGCAGATCTAACCGCAGCTAACTCCTTCTCAATCTCCTTCATCTTGTTCAACATATCTGCGATGCGCTCTGGCAACTCTTCCGTGCGGGCACCTTTAATCAGATCGGTTAAGGAGTTAAGCAAGATATGTTCACGAGCTAAGAAACGATAGGCATCGACACCGACCAGCGCCTCGACACGTCGTACACCTGCGCCAATTGAAGATTCACCCAAGAGTTTCACAACACCCAATTGACCAGAGCGAGCAACGTGGGTTCCTCCGCACAATTCGCGGGCCCAATCTCCAACACTGACAACTCGAACAACATCGCCATACTTTTCACCAAAGAGCGCCATCGCACCCAGCTCTTTAGCCTTAGCTTGAGACATGCTTTCTGCTGTAACTTCGAGATTATCGAGCAACAAGGTATTAACGCGAGATTCAACTTCATCGAGAACCGCTGCTGACACAGCACCAGTTGCTGGAAAATCAAAACGGAAACGACCTGGGGAGTTTTCTGAACCAGCTTGAGTTGCTGTTTCTCCTAAGATTTCCCGGAATGCTTTGTGAACCATGTGCGTTGCTGTGTGAGCGCGAGAAATCGCAGCTCTGCGCTCTGCATCGATCTCCGCTAACACATCTGAACCAACATCAACGGAGCCATTAAGAACACGTCCTCGGTGCACAGAAACACCTGGCACCGGTGATTGGACGTCATCAATTTCTACAACAGCACCATTGCTTAAAGTAATTCGGCCACCATCTGCTAATTGACCACCACCCTCAGCATAAAAGGGGGTACGGTTCAAAATAATCTCTACATCATCGCCTTCAGAGGCGGTCGAAACTCCGACTCCATCGACAAGAATTCCAGTTAACTTAGATTCAGAGGCAACGTGCGAGTAACCCAAGAACTCAGTTTTGCCACTCTTGTCTGCAATTGCACGATACACAGAGACATCTGTGTGCCCAGATTTCTTCGCCTTAGCATCAGCCTTGGCGCGATCCTTTTGCTCCTTCATGAGGCGTCGGAAGCCATCCTCATCAACACTTAAACCCTCTTCACGGGCCATCTCCAAAGTTAAATCAAATGGAAATCCGTAGGTGTCGTGAAGTTTGAAAACTTCCTCACCTGGCAACACATTGCTCTTACTCTTCTTGAGTGCAGTTGATGCCAAATCAAAGATTTGAGTTCCACTCTTTAGCGTCTGAAGGAAGCTCTCCTCCTCGGATGCGCTCACCGCGAGGATGCGATTCTTATCTGAAACTAATTCAGGGTACTGAGGACCCATCGCGCCAATCGCGGCAACTGTTAGCTCAGACATGATTGGATCCATAGATCCTAAAAGACGCATATTGCGGATAGTTCGTCGCATCATTCGACGAAGAACATACCCTCGTCCCTCATTACCTGGTGTTACGCCATCGCCGATCAACATCGCAGATGTTCTCGCATGATCTGCGATAACACGTAAGGAGACATCTGATTTTTCAGAAGCTCCGTACTTAACACCTGTTAACTCAGATGCACGGTTAAGAATCTGGATAGTTGTGTCGATTTCATAAATATTCTCAACACCTTGGAGTAAAGCCGCGGTTCGTTCAAGTCCTAGACCGGTATCAATGCTCTTTGCCGGTAGTTCGCCCAGGATTGGATATCCATCTTTTCCTCCACCGGCTCCTCTTTCATTTTGCATGAAAACAAGGTTCCAGACCTCCAAATAACGATTCTCATCGGCGATCGGTCCGCCTTCAACACCATAGGCAGGACCTCGGTCGTAATAGATCTCTGAACATGGACCGCAAGGACCAGGTACACCCATTGACCAAAAGTTGTCCGCCATATCGCGACGTTGGATACGTTCCTTTGGTACACCGATCTGCTTGTGCCAAATATCAGCTGCCTCATCATCATCAAGATAGACGGTGACCCACAACTTTTCCTCTGGAAAACCGTAACCACCATCTGCGATTGGACGAGTCAGTAACTCCCATGCAAGAGCGATCGCTCCCTCTTTAAAGTAATCTCCGAAGGAAAAGTTTCCACACATTTGGAAAAAGGATGCGTGACGAGTTGTTTTACCGACCTCATCAATATCCAAGGTGCGCACACACTTTTGAACTGAGGTAGCGCGCTTGTAAGGAGGTGTGACCTCACCTAGAAAGTAAGGTTTGAAGGGAACCATGCCGGCATTGACCAGCAAAAGATTTGGATCATCTGCGATTAATGAAGCAGAAGGAACAACTGTATGGGTTAACCCTTGACGGTTGTCAGATTCAAAGAAGCGCAGCCAGCGCGAACGGATCTCGGCGGATTCCACTAGTAAGGATCACTCAGCCTTCTTCTTCTTCTTTGAGCGACCTTTATTCATCTGAGCCGCTGAAAGTAACGCTCCCGCAACCTTCACGGCAGAACCATTTTTGTTCATGAAACCTTGGGTAGCTTCGCTGACCTTGTCGCTCATCTCTTCAATGTTTTTGCTGACGCGATTGATGCTATGAAGTGGTCCATTTACCAAGCTCACTGTTGTGTGAACCTCATCAATCAACGGAGCGGTCTCATCTGTCAGAACTTTGAGTGAGGCCTTTGCTTCATCGATTAGCCGTCCAATTCGAATCACTACATACGCGATAGCGATAGCGATAACAGCTAAAGAAGATGCTGCGATTATTGTTGCAATTCCACCTGGACCCATGTTGTTAGCCTACCCGACCCATTAACTCTCTTGCGGGTTTTTTGGCTGTGGCACCCAATCTATTCCGCTCTCTTTGCGTTGAGCAGGAGTAATTGGAGTGGGAGCTCCGGTAAGTGGATCTCCACCACTTGCGGTCTTTGGAAAGGCGATTACTTCACGAATCGAATCAGAGCCGGTGAGTAGAGCACATACTCGGTCAAGACCTAATGCGATTCCACCATGTGGAGGTGGTCCGTAATTAAAGGCCTCTAGGAGGAAGCCAAACTTGCTTGCCGCTTCTTCATCACTTAATCCGATAACGGAGAAAACATCCTTTTGAATATTGCGGTCATGAATACGTATTGATCCGCCACCTAATTCAGTTCCATTAAGAACAATGTCATATGCATAGGCCAAGGCTGATGCAGGATCGGATTTAAAGGATGCTGCGAACTCTGGCTTTGGGCCGGTAAATGGGTGGTGAACCGCTGTCCAACCGCCGCCATCTGTTGGTTCAAACATCGGCGCATCGACAACCCACAAAAATTCCCACTGACCATCTGGAATTAAGTTGCAACGCTTACCAATTTCTAAACGAACCGCACCAAGTAGGTTCAATGATGCTGAACGCTCCCCCGCTGCAAAGAAAATCGCATCTCCTGGTTTTGCTCCTGCAGCACCAACTACACCGGCGCTTTCTTTCTCTGAAAGATTTTTAGAGACAGGTCCTCCGAGAGTTCCATCCTCATTCACGAGAATGTAGGCAAGTCCCTTTGCACCGCGAGCCTTTGCCCAATCCTGCCAAGCATCAAGTTCACGGCGAGCAGATGATGCTCCACCAGGCATTACTACTGCTCCTACATATGGGGCTTGAAAAACACGGAACTGTGTATCACCAAAGAAGGTGGTCATATCAACTAATTGATTATCGAAGCGAAGATCTGGCTTATCGGAACCGTAGTTATTCATCGCATCTGCATATGTCATGCGCTTCAGTGGTAGTGGAATGTCGTAATTGACAGCTTCCTTCCAAACACGAGCGACAATTTTTTCTGCAACAGCCAAAATATCTTCTTGGTCGATAAATGACATTTCAATATCTAACTGCGTGAATTCAGGTTGACGATCCGCCCGGAAATCCTCATCACGGAAACAGCGTGCAATCTGATAGTACTTTTCCATGCCAGCGACCATGAGCAGTTGTTTAAATAGCTGAGGTGACTGAGGAAGCGCGTACCAAGATCCAGGTTGTAAACGAACGGGCACTAAAAAGTCGCGTGCGCCTTCGGGTGTAGATCGAGTTAGATACGGAGTTTCGATCTCAAGGAATTTTTCATCCTCCATCACGCGGCGAATAGTAGATGTCACCTTGGAACGAAGTCTGAGATTCTGCGCTGGTTTTTCGCGACGAAGATCTAGATAGCGGTACCGTAAACGAACCTCTTCATTAATATCTGTGTCATCACCACTATCAACTGGGAATGGCAAAGGCGCGGCTTCTGAGAGAACAACGACGGTATCTCCCATTACCTCGATCTCGCCGGTAGCGATATTGGAGTTTTGGTTTCCATCAGGACGTGCGACAACCTCACCAGTAATCAGTAAGCACCATTCGGCGCGCAAAGAGCCTGCAACCTTTTCATCACGGATAACTACCTGGACCGAGCCAGAAGCATCGCGAAGATCGATAAAGGCTACGCCACCATGATCTCGACGGCGGGACACCCAGCCAGCAAGAGTTACTGTCTGTCCTGCGTTTGTCTTACGCAGTGATCCAGCTTCATGAGTACGCAACATGTATTTTCCCTAATCCTACTTTTCGAGTGCTTCGAGCAATGAGTCAATCTTAACCGAGGTTGAGAGGCCAGATTTCATATCCTTCAACTCAACGGTTCCGCTTGAAATCTCAGACTCACCTAAAACGATGACATAAGTAGAGCCGCTCTTATCTGCGCCCTTCATGGCACCTTTGAGAGCTCTATCTCCAAAGGCAATCTCAACTCTTTTACCATTGAGACGAAGATGTGAGGCGATAACCAAGGCTTGAACCTTTGCCACCTCGCCAAGTGGAATAACAAAAAGATCGGAAACAAAGGCATCGGATCCAATTACACCTTCTGCTTCAGCAGCTAGCAAAGCACGATCGACTCCGAGTCCAAAACCAATTCCAGACAAAGATTGCCCACCTAGTTGCTCCATTAGTCCGTCGTAACGCCCACCGCCGCCAATGCCAGATTGGGCTCCAAGAAGTTCATGAACAAACTCAAATGTTGTTCCTGTGTAGTAATCCAAACCACGAACCATTCGAGGGTTCAATACATATGTAATGCCGAGAGCATCTAAGTACTTGATGACTCGATCGAAATGTTCTTTCGACTCATTGGTGAGGTAGTTGATGAGCAACGGCGCTTTCTCCATCGCCTTCTTCATCTCCTCACGTTTATCATCAAAAAGTCGCAAAGGGTTAATTGCCGCGCGTGCAGCTGTTGCCTCATCTAAATCCAGAGTGGCTATGAATTTTAAAAGATCAACCCGGTGCGCGGCACGTGATTGTGCATCACCTAAAGAGGTGATCTCGAGCCGGTACTTGGTTAATCCAAGAGCTTTAAAACCAGCATCTGCGATTGCGATTACCTCTGCATCTATTGCAGGATCATCCACGCCTATAGCTTCGATTCCAACCTGATAAAACTGGCGATAACGTCCTGCTTGCGGCCGCTCGGCTCTAAAGAATTGTCCTGAGTACCAAACCTTTACCGGTAACTGTCCTCGATCTAAACCATGTTCAATAACTGAGCGCATCACACCAGCGGTACCTTCGGGACGCAGCGTTATTGATCTTCCACCTCTATCTTCAAAGGTATACATCTCTTTCGACACAACATCAGTTGATTCACCAACACCGCGTTTAAAGAGTTCGGTATCTTCAAAAACAGGAAGCTCAATTAACTGGTAGCCAGCTCTGCTTGCAGGTTCGATTAATGCATCACGAACGTATTCAAATGCACTGGAACGAGGTGGTG
>JBEAVJ010000046.1:0-5184 GCA_041160995.1 Actinomycetota bacterium
TGAATTGTTTAAGGAGATTCCTGAAAGTTGCGATAACACCTTGCTGATCGCAGAGCGTTGCAACATTACTTTGCGCGAAGGGGAAAACCTGCTTCCTCAGTTTGAGGTTCCAGCAGGTGAAAGTGAAGACTCTTGGCTGAAGAAAGAGGCAGAGCGTGGCCTCAAAGAACGACTTGGTGCACGGATTACACCTGCACATGAAGAGCGGTTGAAGTATGAGCTCGGTGTAATGGAAAAGATGGGATTTCCTGGTTACTTCCTTGTTGTTGCAGACCTTGTAGGTCATGCAAAGAAGGTGGGCATTCGAGTTGGTCCGGGTCGCGGATCTGCAGCAGGTTCTCTCGTTGCCTACTCACTAGGAATTACAGGTTTAGATCCACTTGAACACGGACTTTTGTTTGAGCGATTCCTTAACCCTGAACGTATTTCGATGCCCGATATCGACCTGGACTTTGATGAGCGTCGACGCAGCGAAATGATCCGTTACGCCACCAATAAGTATGGTGAAGATCGCGTTGCACAGATCATTACCTACGGAACTATTAAATCAAAGCAAGCGATCAAGGATTCAACCCGTGTTCTGGGCTACCCATATGTAGTTGGAGAAAAGTTAACTAAGGCGTTGCCGCCATCAGTTATGGGTAAGGACATTTCTCTCAGCGGTGTTTTTGATCCGAAGGATGATCGTTACGGCGAAGCGGGGGAGTTCCGCTCTCTCTATAACGCAGACCCTGATTCGAAGCGAGTTGTAGATACCGCACGCGGTCTTGAAGGTTTGAAGCGACAGTGGGGTGTTCACGCAGCGGGTGTAATTCTTTCGCGCGAACCATTATTAGATGTCATCCCAATTCATCGTCGTGAAGCAGATGGTGCGATCATTACCCAATTTGATATGGGTGCATGCGAAGCAACTGGATTGCTCAAGATGGACTTTTTGGGGTTGCGAAATCTCTCCGTGCTAGATGATTGTTTGCTCAATATCAAAGCCAACCAAGGCAAGGATGTAGTTCTTGAAGATTTAACTTTGGATGATCCAAAGACATATGAACTCTTGAGCCGTGGAGATACTCTGGGTGTTTTCCAGCTCGACGGTGGGCCAATGCGAGCTTTGCTTAAGAGCATGTCACCAGATTCATTTGAGGATATTTCAGCTGTTATCGCTTTGTATCGTCCGGGACCAATGGGTGAAAACGCACATAACAACTATGCGGATCGAAAAAATGGTCGCAAACCAGTTGAACCAATTCATCCTGAATTATCTGTACCGCTCAATGAGATTTTGGGCGATACCTACGGATTAATTGTGTATCAAGAGCAGGTAATGGCGATTGCTCAAAAGGTTGCGGGCTTTACTCTTGGTCGCGCAGATCTCTTACGTAAAGCAATGGGTAAGAAGAACAAGGACATTCTGGATAAAGAGTATGTTCCCTTCGAAGCAGGTATGAAGGAAAATGGTTTCTCAACCGCAGCTATTAAGCGTCTATGGGAAGTTCTGATTCCATTCTCCGATTACGCCTTTAACCGTGCTCACTCTGCTGGATATGGTGTTGTTTCATACTGGACCGCATATCTCAAGGCTAATTACCCAACGGAGTACATGGCGGCGCTGTTAACTTCGGTTCGCGATGACAAAGATAAATCAGCGCTTTACCTATCAGAGTGCCGTCGCATGGGAATCAAGGTTTTGCCTCCCGATGTCAATGAATCTGATGCTGAGTACACACCGCGTGGAGTAGATATTCGATTTGGATTAGCGGCTATTCGAAATGTGGGAGAAGGCGTTGTTGCATCAATCAAGAACGCTCGTGATACCAAGGGACGTTACAGCTCCTTCGGCGATTTCCTGGCAAAGGTTGATGCTCAGGTGTGCAATAAGAAAACAATTGAATCGCTGATCAAAGCGGGTGCATTTGGTTCCTTAGGTTCAACTCGCAAGGGTTTAATTGCGGTTCACCTCGAAGCAATTGACTCTGTTATCGAATCAAAGCGCGCCGAAGCTATTGGCCAATTTGATCTCTTTGGAGGAGAAGCTGTTACCGCGGTGTCTGGATTAGATATTGAAGTCCCAACTGGCGAATGGGATAAAGCGATGTTGCTCTCTTATGAACGCGAGATGTTAGGTCTTTACGTTTCAGATCACCCATTACTTGGTGTGGAGCATGTGTTGCGAGCAAACACAGATATGTCTATCAGCGAACTAGTAGATGATGGCGCTCAACATGAATCAATTGTCACCATTGGTGGCTTGATCACAAGCGTTACACGAAAGGTTTCTCGACAGGGAGCTTCGTGGGCGGTTGTAACCGTTGAAGATCTTGAAGGTGCCCTCGAAGTTCTTTTCTTTGCAAACACCTACAACCAGTACTCAATGTCATTAACTGAGGATCGCATTGTCACAATTCGTGGTCGTGTAGATCGTCGTGAAGATGCATTGCGATTTACCGCACTTGAAATGTCTATGCCAGATATCAACGCTGGACCTACAGGTCCATTGGTAATCTCGCTGCCAATTCAGCAATGCACTCCACCAGTTGTAGATCGCATTAAAGAGATCTTGCGCTCACATCCTGGAAAGCGAGAGGTTCATCTGCAGCTTCTCGATAATGGAAGCAGCACCGTTATGAAGGTGGATGCATTAATCACTTCATCACCGAGTTTGAGCGCTGATTTGAAATCAATTTTGGGACCTAACTGCCTGGTCTAAATTAATGGGCGGGGGTTGCCACCTTGCCGTTACAATTGCCCAATGATTCGTACCGTAGACCTGCGCGGACGATCCCTGTCTAAAGCTCAATACAACGCGGAACTTCCTCGAGCAACGCTCAATGTGGCGGAGGCGATGGTTCTTATCGAGCCCATTCTGGAGCGAGTAAAGAATGGAACTCAAGCAGATCTGATCGCTTTAGCCCAAGAGTTTGATGGCGTGACGCCACCGAGTATCCGGGTTCCTCAAAGCGCACTAGATGCAGCGCTTTCTCAATTAGATCCGGCGATTAGAACCGCTCTAGAACTTTCCATTTCGCGTATTACTAAAGTTCACAAGGACCAACTCCGAACCAGCACAACGACAACTGTTGTAGATGGTGGAACCGTTACTGAAAAATGGATTCCAGTTGATCGCGTTGGCCTCTACGTGCCTGGCGGTCGCGCTGTATATCCAAGTAGCGTCATGATGAATGTAATTCCTGCACAGATTGCACAGGTGCAATCAATCGCCGTTGCATCGCCACCACAAAAGGATTTTGGTGGTTTGCCACACCCAACAATTCTTGCAACATGTGCACTGCTCGGAATCACCGAGGTCTATGCGGTTGGGGGAGCGCAAGCTATCGCACTCTTTGCTTACGGCATGGAGGGTGTGTGTGAAAAGGCTGATCTTGTTACAGGTCCTGGAAATATTTATGTTGCTGCGGCAAAGCGTGCTCTTCGCGGAATCATCGGAATCGATTCTGAAGCCGGACCAACTGAGATCGCAGTTTTAGCTGACTCATCAGCAATCGCCGCCGATGTTGCCGCTGATTTGATTA
This sequence comes from Actinomycetota bacterium, assembly GCA_041160995.1. Taxonomy (GTDB): domain Bacteria; phylum Actinomycetota; class Actinomycetes; order Nanopelagicales; family Nanopelagicaceae; genus Planktophila. The sequence continues at coordinate 3,528 of JBEAVJ010000046.1, forward strand.
GCCAAGCAGAGCACGATGTTATTGCTGCAGCGGTTTTAGTAACCGATTCAGTGGAGTTAGCACAGGCGGTTGAAGCAGAGTTAAAGGTACGTGTTGCAGCCACTAAGCACGCTGATCGAATCAAGAGCGCACTTTCAGGGGTTCAATCAGCTATCGCGCTTGTAGATGACATGAAACAAGGTTTAGATGTCGTGAACGCTTACGCTGCAGAGCACTTAGAGATTCAAACGAAAAACTCTCGCGACGATGCAGAAAAGATTCGCAACGCTGGCGCGGTGTTTATCGGACGTTTCTCACCTGTTTCTTTAGGTGATTACTCCGCTGGCTCAAATCACGTTCTACCAACTGGTGGATGTGCTTGCCACTCAAGTGGATTATCAGTTCAGACCTTTCTGCGCGGATTGCACTTTATTGAGTATGGCCAGCAGGCCTTTACAGAGATTGTTGACACCGTTGTGACCTTGGCAAACTCAGAGGATCTTCCTGCACACGGTGAGGCGATGACAGCGCGTTTGGAGAATTTGTCATGAGTTGGCCAAGTTGGTTACCTCTGCGCGAATCTCTGCGTCCCTTGTCACCCTATGGTGCACCGCAAGTTCCGGCTCAAGCATCACTCAATACTAATGAGAACCCTTATTCACCCTCAGCGTCCTTACAAAAGGCGATCACCGATGCTGTTGAAAAGGTTGCAGCTGATCTAAATCGTTACCCAGATCGCGATGCAACTGTTTTGCGTACTAAATTGGCTACATACATTAATGAAGGTAGTGGTACTAATTTCACCGCCGACAATATCTGGGCGGCAAATGGCTCTAATGAAATTATTCAATCGATCTTCTTAGCATTTGCCCAAGGTCCAGTGTTGGGCTTTACCCCTTCATACTCAATGCACCCACTCATTGCGAAAACTACCGGCGCACAATGGATCGATGGGAAACGCAACCCTGATTTTTCTCTCAACACCGAAGATGCGGTTGCCGAAATCATTAAGCACAAGCCAACCCTTACCTTTATTACAACTCCTAATAATCCAACGGGTGGTGCGGTAACAATCGATGCAATCGCGGTTCTGGCAGAAGCTGCAAAGAGTGTCGGTGGTTTGTTGGTTGTCGATGAAGCGTACGCAGAGTTTTCACAAGTGCAATCTGCGGTAACTCTGATCTCGAAAAATCCTCATGTCATTGTTATTCGCACCATGAGCAAAGCCTTTGCCTTTGCTGGAGCACGTGTTGGTTATCTTGTAAGTGATCAAGCGGTGAAAGATGCAATGATGATTGTTCGTTTGCCGTATCACCTCAGCGCCCTTACCCAAGCAGCAGCCCAGGTAGCTATCGATCATCGTGCTGAATTATTAGGTGGAGTTTCAACCCTGATTGCTGCTCGCGAAGATCTAATCAATGCTTTGCATCAGATGGGGCTACAAACCGTTCCAAGTAGCGCCAACTTCATTCTCTTCACAGGATTTAAGCAGGATGCGCCACAACTGTGGTCTGCCCTGCTGGAAAAGGGTGTTCTGATACGAGATGTGGGATTATCAGGGTACTTAAGAGTCACCATCGGCAATGAAGCCGAGAATCAATTGTTTATTTCAGCCCTCAAAGAGCTCATTTAAAGGAGATACCCATGAGAACAGCACGCGTCGAAAGAAAGACTAAAG
>JBEAVJ010000152.1:0-4146 GCA_041160995.1 Actinomycetota bacterium
ACCGCAGATGTATTTCCTGTTTCATGATCGGTGCGTAAATCCTTCACCATTTGATACGGCGCCAATACATAGGAGCGCATCTGATTTCCCCACGAACCTGAGTTATCGCCCTTGAGAGCATTGATCTTTGCCTGCTCTTCTTGGCGGCGACGTTCCAATAATTTGGATTGCAACACAGCCATAGCTGTTGCTTTGTTTTGAATCTGAGAACGTTCATTCTGGCAATCGCACAGCAGAGTCAGTGGTGTTTACACCTTGGCCACCAGGACCTGATGAGCGATACACATCAACGCGGATCTCTTTTTCATCAATTTCAATGTGATCACTTTGTTCAACAACTGGAACAACTTCAACGCCGGCAAATGATGTGTGGCGACGGCTTTGGCTATCAAATGGAGAGATACGAACTAATCGATGAGTTCCTTGTTCAACTGACAATGTTCCATATGCATATGGTGCTGAAACTTTAAAGGTTGTTGATTTGATTCCCGCTTCTTCTGCATAAGAGGTTTCAAGGACATCGACTTTAAATGAGTGACGCTCGCAGTAGCGCAAATACATTCGCATGATCATTTCAGCCCAGTCGGCGGCTTCAACTCCACCAGCTTCGGAGCGAATGGTGATCAATGCATCGCGATCGTCATACTCACCATTCAAAAGAGTCTGAACCTCTAACTCGCTGACAGATTTCTTAACCGCATCCAACTCTTTCTCAGCAAACTCTTTCTCAGCATCCTCAATTCCACCAGGTTCACCTGCGGCTAATTCAAAGAGGATGGGTAAATCTTCAACACGTTGGCGCAGACCCGATAACTTTGCAATCTCAGATTGCACGCGAGACAAACGGCTAGTGATCTTTTGTGCCGCTTCTGGGTCATCCCAAAGATTCGGGACCCCGGCCTCTACCTCTAACTCTTCTGCTTGCTTGCGCAGCTTGGGTAGATCTAAAACCTTTTCAATTGAAACAAGGGTCGCATCAATCGCATCTATCTCTAATTGATACTCGCGTGAGGCCATGGGATAAGGATAGCCAACTCAGCAAGGGCAGGCGAACACATGATTACTTAGGCGTTGGGTGAGGACAATTAATTCAAGGCACTTTCAATTGCTAATTTATAGGAGTTGCCTGTCATTGAATGAGCGTCTGAACTAACAGACAACAAATAAAAATCTAATGAAGCCTAACGCCAAATAAATAGAAACCCTCTTGAACTGTGTTTGTGGTGCCAGCGCTTGCTGTTAGGAAAACTGAATCTGTAGTCGTAAATGGAACTTTGAAGGGAAGTTTCATCTCAGAACGTGTACTGATTTCTAACGAAGTACTATCGCAGGAAAAGCTAGTGAGTTGAATTCCCTTTAATTGCTGCCACTTCATATCGCTTTCATCATTGCTCCAAGAGTTAAGTTCCAAGAGAACCTCTACCCCACCTCGAGCGCAGTCAATGGGAATCACTGGGTGTGCTCTATGTGTTGCAATCGCCATTGGGGCGGTGAACATATTTCCTTTGCCTTGGTAATACTCGCTCTTATCAAGTGTGTGAACACCACGTTGCGCCGCTGCCTCGGTTGCTTGAACCAAGGATCTCTTCGCGACGATGAGAGCTGAAACATCTGTCATCACCATAAGGGAAGCAACGGTGACAACAAATAGACCAATCACAACAACAGAGATTGATCCCCTATCGGAAGTTAATTTTTTGCGGAAGGAACGAAGGGCCAATTTCCTGCCTAGGGATCTATTAAGTGATTTAGTATGTAGAGATCCACGGACTGAGATTCTTTTAACCTCTCCTGCTGATTTACAACCACGGACTGAGATGTTCTTGCGCACTTGCCGAAACCTTTCGCTGAGTGTCTTCATCGATAAAGGAAAGGGTTAACTTGATTCGACCATTTGCTGTCAAACATGGGAAATGGGAGCAATCCATTCTGGTTCGTAATGAGGCTACCTCTGCTTCACTTAACTTCCACTGTCTTGCTAACAACTGTGCTGCTCTGCCAGAAATATCTTGTGCCGCCGCATCATTTTCACTGATTACATACACTCGCAACACTTCGCGAGCCATGGAGCGAGCTATCTGCTCATTAGCACTCACCGATGAAAAACTATTCAGATAAATAAATATCGGAATAAAGAGCGGTATCGCTAGTGCAACAAACTCAACTATCGCTCCGCCATCTTCGCGAGCGAAATACTTCTTGGTTGATGCAATCGCCTCACTTAACTTCATCGACACGTACCCCATTTTTATGGCTCTGTTCTGGCTCTGTTCTGGCTCTGTTCTGGCTCTGTTCCACCTCAGTTCTGGCTCAGTTCTGGCTCTTTTCACCATTCCTGTCGCGCGCTCAATGGGCTCTGTTCTGGCTCTTTTCACCATTCCTGTCGCGCGCTCAATGGCGCACCATGATTCAAAGCTCATTTTCACGAACTGCTTGGTTCAATAACGGCAACACCAACTACATCGGTGGTAGGCACACCGCCCATGAGTTCAATCAAACCCGGAACCAATTGCGGAATTGTGTGAGAGCGATGAGTTATCAAAACGCGGATCTTTTCAACTCTGCCACCAATCTCAATAATTTCATCATCAGGGTAGAACTCTTGAGAAATCGCACGTGAAGCCGCATCGCCTTGTGCCAACGCTAAATCGGCATTTCGTATATTTGTTGCAGCAATGATCTGAGCGCCAATTAAGAAGAGAACCAACAAAGGAATGATGACTAGTGCGCTCTCAACATTGCCTTCCTCACGTGCAACATGTCCGCGGAAGCGATTCACGATTTGATGTCCGCGGAAGCGATTCACGATTTGATGTGCTCGGAAGCGAGTCACGATTTGATGTCTTCGACACACCTTATGAATCTCTTCTTCCAAAGGGTGCCGAATCATCTAACGAATTCCATTCATTGAATCCAGAGAGTTCTTGAGAATTGCTGTTAAACGAGGAGCAGCAATAGTCCAAATAGCTGTTACTAGGCCGGTAGTCATCAATACAACAAGCACCCATCCAGGCACATCTCCACGATCATCCTTAAGACGAGCAAAGAATGAATCCTGCATCGTGATTAGTTTTTGTCGAAGGGCGATCTCAGCTGAAAATGCTCGTGCCATTACTTTTTTCATATGTCCTCTTTCTGATATCGGGTATAAAACTAGGTTGATGTGAAAAGTAATCCGCTACCTTCCAATTAAATGAGCTCTCCATTGCCTTGTGGATACTGCACATTCACATCCATTGACATGAACACTTGGGGTGGCGGGCATAACGAGTGACTCCCCCTCGAACTGGAGATTGATAATCAAATGTCAGTTGTGAACCGATGAACTCGCTTGTTCCTGTATCAATAAATTGAAGGACGGCATGGGAAGCAACTCCAGCAACTTGAAACCCAACAGAAACCGGTAGTTCATCGCAATGTCCAAGAAGAGGTTGCAGTTGATCCATTCCGAAACGCTCAAAGGTTCCCAGTTCTACACAACTTTTACAGGGAGATTTTGCCGGTATTACTAGCGGTCCACACAGGGCCGCCCCGCCAACAATCTGTCCGACAAATAGATGATCAATCCCATCACGCATTAGTTGATCAACAAGTTCAGAGGGGTATTGACCAACAACAATGCGTAAATTCCGCTCGGGAATTAAAGCCTTGATGCTGCCCTTTACATTCTTTGATGGAGTTGGAAATAGCGACCATTCTCGCGAAAGCTCCTCTAAACGTGAGACATAGTTCAATCCATAATCGGTTGTGCGTAAAACACCTGTGCCTAAATCCGAATCCCCAATTGGAGTATTTCCTCTGCGAGAGGTCAACGAAAATCTGGTATTTGTCACACCGCTTGCCAATAAAGCATTATAAATAAGGGTTGCTACACGGTTACTGCCGTAGATCTCAACGCCAAAATTCTGACGAGATGACAGTAGTTCCACACCACCATCGACAACTCCCTCGACCCACGTAGTCTGACTTAACTCGGGCACCATTCGCTGCTGTAACTGGCGATATGAAGCATCATTACTTTGATCCTCTGTATGCGCCGCTCTTTCCGCAATCGGCGAATGAAAGCGATTGTGTAAACGTACCTTTGACTTGGTTACATCAAGCAACTGTGCATTCAGCAGTTGGGTAATGACATTTTCGACAACT
>JBEAVJ010000047.1:0-5366 GCA_041160995.1 Actinomycetota bacterium
AACAGTTATCGTTGATCGAAAAGAGTCGATTACTCGCGAGAGTCAGAATACAAAGCCAGTTGCAGGTGATCACTTAGTTACAAGTTTGGATGTTCGATTGCAGGCTGCGGCTGAGAAAGCTCTCAAGGATGCGGTTCTTCGAGGACGAGCAAATGGATACACATCAGATTCTGGTGCTGCTGTTGTAATGGATATTAAAACTGGAAGAGTTTTAGCACTTGCCTCTTACCCAACCTATGACCCAAATGCCTGGGAAAGAGGATTGACTGTTCAACAGGCAGAGGATCTCTTTAGCGAAAAAAAATCTGTCCCAGCACTTAATAGAGCTTTGCAAGGTTTGTTTGCACCCGCTTCTACTTTTAAGGTTGTTTCCCTTTTGGCCGCCGAAAGTGCAGGCTATGACCTCAAGGCCAACTACAAGTGTCCTTCTGAAGTACAGGTAGGAACACGAACATTTAGAAACTTCGATAGTAAAAACCAAGGCACCATGAATATGTTTAAAGCGATGGCTGTCTCTTGCGACACTATTTGGTACCAAATCGCCTTTGATGAATGGCTTCGCGATGGTGGATTAAGGCCTAAATCAAATGCCAACGACTACTTCTTTAAAGCTGCTAAAGCCTTCAACATCACCCAAAAGGTAGGAATCGATCTTCCATCTGAGTCATCCTCACGTCTTGCAGATCGCGATTACAAGAAGAGCTGGTATCAGCAGAACAAAGATTTCTATTGCAACTACAAGGAGCGATCAACCAAGGCTCAGCAAACCCCATTCCTACTTCAACTTGCCGAAGAAAACTGTGTTGATGGTGACAAGATCCGCGCTGGAGATGCGGTGAACTTCTCAATCGGTCAGGGCGACACAGTTGTTACGCCGCTGAAGTTGGCCCAGATGTATGCCGCAATTGCTAACGGTGGAACAATTTGGCAAATGTTGGTTGCAAAGGCGATCGTGAAAACTGATGGAACAGTTGTTAAGAGCTTTACACCTCAGAAACTTGGAACGGTAAAGACAGCTCCTTCAAACCTGGCTTTCCTGCGTGGTTCATTACGTGAAGTTGTTGTTAGTGGAACCGCTGCTGGAGCATTTGCTGGTTTCCCAATTGAAGTGAGTGGTAAGACAGGTACCGCTCAAGTTTTTGGTCGAAACCCAAATGGTTCGCTCAAGGATGACACCTCTTGGTTTGCTTCGTATGCACCTAGTAAGAATCCACGTTACGCAGTTGTAATGATGGTTGGTCAGGGTGGATTCGGTGCATCGACCTCAGGTGTTGGTGTGAGACGAATTTACGAAACTCTATTTGGTGTATCGGGTAGCAAGGTTGTTCCTGGCGCGGCGTTGTTCCCAGAAGGTAAACCACCTACTCAACTGCCTAAGATTTCACCAGCTACTAAACCTAAGGAGGCGAGCAAGTGAGTCAGATTCAAGCCCGCCAAAGGTTGTATCGACGTAGCCGTCAATCCTTGTTACATGGTTGGGATCCAGTTTTAACAGCTGTTGTCGCCCTGCTTTTGATCATTGGAACATTACTTGTGTGGGCTGCAACCCGTGATTGGTATATCCGCAATGGTTTAGATGGCCAGTACTACTTAAAGCGTCATGTAATCAATATCTTGATTGGTGGTCTACTGGCATACGGTGCAACAGTTGTTGATTACCGCTTACTTCGCGCCTACACACCATTTTTGTGGGGAGCGGGAGTTATTGGTTTAGCAATAGTTTTGATTCCTGGATTGGGATCTGAAGTTAATGGTGCTCGTGCCTGGATTAACCTTCCTGGTGGTTTCCAAATTCAACCTGCAGAGCTGGCAAAGATTGCGATCATTATTGGAATGTCGATGATTTTGTCGGAACGAACCCATGACAGCAATGAACCGACAAGCAAGGATGTACTTCAAGCACTTGGCATCGCAGCTATTCCGGTGATCTTGATTATTTTGCAACCCGATATGGGAACTATTTTAATTATTGCTGCAGCTGTTGTAACAATCATCGCAGTATCAGGAGCGCCAGCACGTTGGGTAGTAGGACTGTTATTACTTGCAGTACTTGGCGGATTTGTGGCGGTAAAGGCGGGTGTCGTCAGTGAGTATCAAGTAAATCGTTTACAAACTTTTGTTGATCCCAACGCTGACACTCAAGGTGCGGGTTACCAGTTGCGACAAGCGCGCATCACCGTTGGCTCTGGCGGATTATTAGGAACAGGATTGTTCAACGGCCCTCAAACCAATGGTCGCTTTGTTCCAGAACAACAGACTGACTTTATTTTTACCGTTGCAGGTGAAGAGCTTGGCTTTGTAGGTAGTGGCTTCATATTGATTTTGTATCTCATATTGCTGATGCGGGCATTTTCTATTGCGCGACGCACATCTGACCCCTTTGGGCGATTGGTCTGTACGGGGGTGATCGCATGGTTCTCATTCCAGATTTTTGAAAATATCGGAATGACTTTGGGGTTGATGCCGATGACAGGGGTGCCACTGCCATTTATCTCCTACGGTGGATCATCGATGTTTGCGACCTTGATTGGATTTGGTCTTTTGCAGAACGTTCACGCTCGATTACGCGGGTAAATAGGCAAATCAGCCCCGCTCTGCCATAATTAAGCCACCAGTTCAGCGCGGCTCGCGATCAATCGCGATACAAGCCCAGCGCGAACGGTACGGAAAACCCAACAGGATTTTTTAAGAAGATAGCTCCGCAAGGGGCATAAAGGATTTGGTGCCATGGCGATTGAGCCTAAAACACCGCGCAAGCGTGCGGTTAAAAAAGCATCCGCGAAAGCCGATGCTCCAGTTATCGAGGTAACTGAGGAAAAGAAGACAACCCGTAAGAAGGCCGCTGCAATTCCAGTGCCTATCTTCCAAGCAGCACCTGAAAAGCCCGCTGCTAAGAAAGAGATTTCAGAGAGCAAGCCACGTAAGAAGGTTGCTGCAAAGAAAGAAACCGCAGAAGTAGAGGAAAAACCAGCAGCGACAGAGAGCGCAGCAGGAGATTCTGAAGAGCGCGGTAACCGCAACCGTCGTCGCCGTCGTGGTGGACGTGGTCGACGCAAGCCTGGTTCTGTTGATGGCGTAAATACCGAAAACACCGAAGTGGATTCAAGTGAAGAGTCTGGTGAAGAGGATTCAGCAGAAGGCTCAACCTCAACACGTCGTCGTCGCCGCCGTCGCGCAACAGGTGAGGGTGTAACTCCAGGGGAGACCATCGAAGAAGATGGCGTAATAACAGTTGTTAAGGTCCGCGAAAAGCGTGAACGCCCAGAGCGTCCAGCACGTAACGACCGCAATGATCGAAATTCTCGTAACCGTCGAGATCGCAATGATCGTAACGATCGTTACGACCGCAATGATCGCGGAGGCCGTAGCGAGTACCGCGAGCCATACCGCAAGCGCGGAACAATCATTACCGATGGAGAGTTCTTAGCTCGTCGCGAAAATGTAGATCGCGAGATGTTGGTTCGCCAGATCGCAGACCGTACACAGATCGCTGTTATTGAAGATGGCATCATGGTCGAGCACTACGTCAACCGCAATAGCAATGTTTCATATGTTGGAAACGTTTACCTAGGTCGCGTACAAAATGTTCTTCCATCAATGGAAGCTGCATTCGTAGATATTGGTAAGGGTCGTAACGCTGTTCTCTATGCAGGTGAAGTGAATTGGGATGCTGCTGGTATCTCTGAATCACAACCACGCAAGATCGAAACTGTTTTAAAGACTGGCCAGCCGGTATTAGTACAGGTAACTAAGGATCCAATCGGTCAAAAGGGTGCACGTTTAACAAGCCAGATTTCATTGCCTGGACGTCACGTTGTTTATGTTCCTGGTGGCGGAATGTCAGGTATTTCAAAGCGTCTGCCTGAAGAAGAGCGCGCACGTTTGAAATCAATCCTCAAGAACTTAATCCCTGAAGAGGCTGGCGTCATTGTTCGCACAGCTGCTGAAGGTGTAAGCGAAGAAGATCTCACCAATGATGTTGCACGTTTGAAGGCGCAATGGGAAGACATCTACGCAAAGAGCCAAAATCCAAATTTCCATGCACCTGCTGCTTTATACCAAGAGCCAGATCTTGCAGTTCGCGTTATCCGCGATATCTTCAATGAGGATTTCCGCAAGCTAACTGTTCAGGGTTCAACAGCCTGGGATGAAGTTACAAACTACTTGGGCTTTATCGCTCCAGAGTTAACACAAAAGATTGAGAAGTACACCGGAACCGGCGATCTCTTCGCAGACTTCCGCGTTGAAGAGCAACTTGCAAAGGCCTTTGATCGCAAGGTGTATCTACCATCAGGTGGATCACTTGTTATCGATCGCACCGAAGCAATGGTTGTTATCGACGTTAACACCGGTAAGTTCATCGGTAAGGGTGGAAACCTTGAAGAGACAGTTACCAAGAACAACCTTGAAGCCGCAGAAGAGATTGCACGTCAACTTCGTCTTCGTGACTTAGGTGGAATCGTTGTAATCGACTTCATCGATATGATTCTTGAATCTAACCGTGAAGCTGTTTTGCGTCGTTTGGTTGAATGCCTTGGTCGCGATCGCACCAAGCACCAGGTTGCAGAAGTAACTTCACTTGGTTTGGTTCAGATGACACGTAAGCGTGTTGGTCAGGGACTTATCGAAGCATTCTCAACTACATGTGATTCATGTAGCGGACGCGGAATTCACATCCACATGGAGCCGGTAAAGATGAAGGCGCCAATGCCTCAGCTTGATACCCCTTCATCACAGCATGAAGATGCTGATGAAAAGGATGAAACTGAGCATGAGTTCCATGAATCATTGAACTCAGAGCCTGAGGCGGAAGCGCCACAGGCGGAGGTAAAGACAGGTGGCCGAAAGCGCCGCCGTGCAGCCTCCTCAGGGATCATCACCGCCTAATCAAAGCCCGATTTGAGCCTGACCGCTCAAATGGGTACCCTTACCCCTCAACCTAAAGTTCGGAGAACTACGCACGTGGCAAATATCAAGTCTCAGATCAAGCGCATCAAGACCAACGAGAAGGCACGCCTTCGCAACAAGTCTGTGAGCTCATCTATCAAGACCGCCGTCCGTAAGTTCCGTCAAGACCGCCGTCCGTAAGTTCCGTGATGCTGTCGCTGCAGGCGATTCAGCTGCAATCACAACAGAACTCCGCGCTGCTTCACAGTCACTGGATGTTGCAGTGCAAAAGGGTGTTCTTCACAAGAACTCAGCAGCAAACAAGAAGTCTTCAATGGCTAAGGCAGCTGCCAAAGCCGGCGCACGTTAATCCCTTTACTACTGTAAAGCGAGGCTAGGTTCATGCCTGCAATTTCACTTGCTAAGGCGCCACAACCAGCAGCAACCAATCCGGCGCAGATTCGTAACTTTTGCATCAT
>JBEAVJ010000048.1:0-5028 GCA_041160995.1 Actinomycetota bacterium
CTGCCCAATCGGTAATGAGCGCCATTAACTGGCGTGCAATACCTTTCCCACGATGGCTTGGCACCACACCCACTGTAAGCACATCAGCTTCTGCACCACCTGGTGCGAAAACTCCTGCGTAACCGATGATGCTTTGCTGATCATCTACAGCCACGACAAAGTGACGAGTTGGGGCAGAGAACTCTTCTTTGTACTGCGAGGCAGACCATGGCGAGTATGGAAACAACTCTTTATCCAAGGATACAAAAACTGGAAGATCAAAAGCATTTGCTTGGCGATAAGAAATCATCTGTCCACCGTTGCGACAGCATCTGGTCGACGCAGATACATAGGTTCGATGATGTTGCCTGGCAGATTTACCAAGGCGACCATGTCAGGGAAAAGATCTGCATGAATCTTTGCGCCAGTTACATCTGCAGGAAAGTTAACTGCAGGTTCACCAACCCGTATCCCATTTGTGTAGTGAGCCCAATAAACCTCTTTGCGGCGTGCATCAACGGTGACAATGAAATCTTTCTCTGTAACTTGTGCTGCGATTGCATCGAGTGAACACACACCGCGAACTGGAATCTCGCGAGCCAGCGCAAAACTTTGCGCGAAAGCGATTCCAACCCTCAAACCGGTAAAAGGTCCTGGACCCATTCCAACAACAACTTCATCGACATCACTAACAGCTAGTGCTTCTTGCACCAATGCCGGTAGCGAAGGACCATGAGCGGTCGCTCCATCTCTGTAGCCACTATAAAGAAGTTTTGAGCCATGAATAATTGCAACACAACTACGTGATGTAGAGGTATCGATCGCAAGCACCTTACTCATAACGAAAACCCTGCCCAACGAGGGCCGACCGCTTTGATTTCAACGGTGCGCTCTTCATTGCTGCGATCGATAGTTATCTCTAAACGATCTTCGCTGAGGCGAGCAGATTCAGCACCACCCCATTCGATCAAGGTAATTGAATTGGCAATATCTAGATCTAAATCATCTAGGTAAATGTTTGGGTTTTCCGAGTCCACTAAACGGTATGCATCCACATGAATAAACGGGACTGTTGCTTTGTGAACCCGTGAAATAACAAAGGTCGGAGATGTAACTCCAGTAACTCCAAGACCCTCGCCCACGCCTTGGGCTAAAACTGTTTTGCCTGCACCTAAGGGGCCATTTACAAGCAGTAGATCACCGGCGCGAAGGTGAGCCGACAGTTGCACACCTAACTGGTGCATTCCCTGAGGCGTCGCGATTGTGATCACTGACTAAGCCTAAGGCACCAACCCTTTGAACCAATCCAATGAATCTGGGTTGGCCAGCGCATCTCGATTTCTAACCTCGCGACCATTGATCACATCGGTGACCGCTAACTCAACTAACTTGTTGGACTTTGTTCGCGGTAGCTCTGGTGCAACAACAATCAAATCTGGAACATGTCGCGGAGATGCTTGAGTCCGCAACGCAGTCTTGATCTCCTTCTCAACTGATTCATTGAACTCTTGACCTGCCTTCACAACTATAAATAAAACAACTCGTGTGTCGTTATCCCAATCTTGGGACACAGCCATCGCTTCTTGAACTTGAGGAAAGGTTTAAACAACTCGATAAATCTCTGCAGTTCCGATTCGTACACCCTTTGAATTTAGGGTTGCATCGCTTCTTCCAAACAATGTAAATCCACCTGTTGCTGACTTAGATGCAAAATCTCCATGCGTCCACACTCCTGGGAAACCTTCAAAGTAAGCAGCTTTGTACTTCGCATGGTTCTCATCCGCCCAAAAACCAATAGGTTTCGATGGGAATGGAACAGTGCACACCAATTCGCCTTTTTCATCAATCGCTGCGCTCTCACCCTTGCTATTAAAAACATCTGTCGCCATGCCTAAGCAGGCCCCTTGTAACTCTCCGCGATACACCGGTTGGGTAGGTACACCAGCTAAGAAGCAACCGCAGATATCTGTTCCACCTGACATTGATGCTAAGTGAACATCGGCTTTAACTGATGAATACACATAATCAAAGCTCTCAGGTGAAAGGACAGATCCGGTTGAAGCAATTGTTTTTATGGTTGAAAGGTTGTGACTCTTTGCAGGTGCTAATCCTTCTTTATGAGCGGAATCAATAAACTTTGCAGATACGCCAAAGAAATCTAACTTTTCATCCTGGGCAATATCAAACAAACGTGTTGGGGTTGGAGCCATCGGTGCACCATCAAACAAAACAATTGTGGCGCCACGACCCAACGCCATCGTGAGCCAGTTCCACATCATCCAACCGCAGGTGGTAAAGAAAAATACTTTGCTCCCTTTGGAGATGTTGAATTGATACAGCAGCTCTGATTGTGCTTTGAGCATGACTCCCGCACCGCTGTGTGTGATGCACTTTGGCTTTCCCGTTGTTCCCGATGAAAAGAGCACAAAACCAGGGTGATCAAAGGGCAACTGCTCAAAGACAGGTGAGGCCCCGATAAAAGGTGCAATCCAGGCTTCAAACTCGCTGACATGAACCGTCTTCTTCAAAGTCGGTAGAAGCTTTTCGATCTCGACTGACTTTTCTTTACAATCAAAATACTTACCGTTGTAGTTGTATCCATCAGCGGCCAAGAAAATCTTGGGTTCAATCTGTCCAAAACGATCTTCAACAGCGTGTGGCGCAAAATCTGGTGATGCGGTTGAAACGACCGCACCAATACTCAAGGCACCAAGTGCATAGATGATGGTTTCGGTGATGTTTGGGACCCAAGCCACAACTCGGTCACCTGTAACAACTCCCTCTGCACGCATGGCAGCAGCTGTTGCGGCGACCTTTACTCGTAACTCCGCCCACGTGATTTCTGTTCGAACCCCTGTTTCAAGAATTGAAACGATCGCGACCTGATCTGGCTCTCCATGTGCCAACAAGTTTTCAGCTACATTTAATCGAGCTTCAGGAAAAAACTGCGACGAAATGAAATCGGTACCCTGGTGAAAAAAGGTTGATCCCTTTTTGCCTATAAGTTTGTTGTCGTCCCAAGCACGAGACCAAAACTCACCTGGATTTCTTACACTCCAGTTGTGAAGTGCAGAGTATGAATCAAAACCTTTATCTGCCTGCAATTTTTCTATTGCAGTTGTACCTTGCAGAATAGGTTTCCAAAGTTCCTGACTCATGAGGCTTTTTTGGTGATCGCTCTCAATCGAAGTCGATAATAAGCACCAGATAGACCACCAGGTGCAAACATCACGATAAAGATAAAGATCAGACCGAGCAGCAATGCTGGCTCTGCGATAGGACCTGCAATCCATTCAGGAATCGATTCGAGAGAACCTTGTTGTGTTAAATCCTGCATCCGTGTGGATGCAAATGAGTAGAAAATTCCACCAAGAACAGCACCCCATCGAGTAACTGCTCCACCAATAACAACCATCAACAACAGGGCGATAGTTACCGTTGACTCAGCAAAACGTGGTGCTGCGCTACCGGCAGCGATCAGCATGACAAAGCCCAACATTCCAGCCAAAGTTCCGCTGATTACGAAGGACAAAAGTTTGAACTTTTGTGTATCTAATCCAAGTACCTGAACTCTTTGTTCATTATCGCGTAGCGCTGCAAATACACGACCTGCAGAGCTTTCTGTCACCCACCAGATAACCACATACGTAATGATCAATGCGAGAAGTGCGGTCCAGTAGATGTACTTAGTGTTAAATACACCAATCCAAAACTGCGGGACAAAATCAGCGTTTAGTGCGATGCCGTTCTCTCCGCCAGTGAGGTTAAAGAAGTTTCTGCCAACAATCACATGCCCTGCTTCACCAAAAGCCAGGGTTACCATTGCAAAGGTAATTCCAGTTGTGCGCAATGAGGCAGCACCTACTAGGGCAGCCAAAACTCCGCTCGCAACAGTTGCAATGATGGCAGCAAGCCACCACGAAACAATTTCATTGTTGATCAAAATACAAGAAACGTAGACACCTGTTGCAAAGTACAAAGCGTGTCCAAATGAGAGTAATCCAGTAAAACCAAATAGCAGGTCATATGTCAGAGCGAGTGCTCCCCAAATGAATGCAACCGCCATAGTTTGCTGCAGACCAGGCTTACCTAAAGGTAGGGATGTAAACATTGGTCCTATCGCCAGAACAATGAGCAAAAGGGCCAATAGAGGGCGTGAGTACTTCCAACGTAACATTATGCACGCACCTTTCCTAATAAACCTTGTGGTCGGATCAACAAGACTCCAGCCAATAAGATCACAACAACAAAGTCACCAAGACCGGTTACATAGTAATTAGCAAATTGGCGGATAACGCCGATCAACATCGCAGCCAAGAAGCTTCCTGGGACAGAGCCCATTCCACCAATTACAACCACGATAAATCCATAAATCAGATAAGAGCCAGCGATCAATGGTGAAACACCATTCGAGTACACAGAAACCAATACGCCACCCACACCGGCAGCAAAGCCGCCAAGGAAGAACACGGTGCTGAAAGCACGTCGAACGTTGATTCCAAGGGCGTTGACCATATTTCGATTCTCAACACCTGCACGAATAATCAAACCTATACGTGTGAACTTGAGAAGGGCCCAGTTGGCGATTAATAGCAGGATCGCGGTGGCTATATACACGATTCGATCCGCTGGAATCATCGCTCCACCAACATTAATTGCTGTTAAGAACCACAATGGGGTTGGGAACATGATCAGATCATTTCCGAACCAACCACCAAGAAGTGCGCCAACTACTAATGAAACACCAACAGTTACAAGTGCTTGATCGATGTGACGATCATAAAGACGTGTAATGAGAAGTTGCTCGATTAAAAGAGCAAATCCACCTGCAGCAAGCCCGCCAACAATCATCGCCAAAATGAAATCAGGCATGTTTACATCGGGGCCAAGTTGTGTCGCCACCCAATATCCAACAAAAGCTCCGACGCTCAAGAAACTTCCGTGAGCAAAGTTAAGAACACCCATGAGTCCATAAATAAGGGAGAGGCCAGATGCGACTAGAAAGTACAAAGCACCTAATCCGATACCGGTGATACCAATCAGAATAAA
>JBEAVJ010000049.1:0-5000 GCA_041160995.1 Actinomycetota bacterium
CTCTAACTTTTCCCGCTCTCGTGCGATTCCATCAACGATTCGATCCTTGCCTTGTAATGGATGAGGCCGACGGGTTGACTCAAAGCGTTGAACTAAAGCCTGGTCCGTCGCATCGAGAAAAACTAGGCGGTAGGCAGAGTTACTTTTCTTTAACTCATCTAAGGCATGATTGAGTTCATCAAAGAACTCTCCCCCACGAACATCTACAACAACTGCTAACTCTTTACCTTGAGGTCCAGTTCCTTTACTTACTAAAGCTGGAAGTAGTGCTGGTGGGAGGTTGTCGACGACATACCAACCCAAATCCTCAAGGGCGTGAGCAACTGTTGATCGCCCAGCACCTGACATGCCGGTAAGAATGAGGGTCTCTTCTTTACTCATGCTCTTATCCTCTTACATCTGTCAAGAAGGTTGAAACACGCTCAAGGCTCTTCTCAAGGTAGGCGGGAAGCATCTCTTGGTGCTCCTGATTTTTGGTTTCAAAGAGGTAGTTCAGAAGCAGTAAGCGACGTTGCAACAGTAAGGCCTTCATTGCATGCTCTGAGTACATCGGTAATGGCTTTACGCTCTTATATCCATTTAATAGCGCAACATCTTGTTCAGGGGTATCTAAGTAGTACAAGGCAACGGCTAAATCCTGCGCCTCTACTCCAAATCCGCAATCATCAAAATCGAAGATTGAAAGCTGGCCTTCATTCCACATTAAGTTCCAACCATGAAAATCGGCGTGGATGATGTGAACGGGAGAGATTTCATAGAGCTCTTGCGTGAACTTCATGATGTGATCATGAGCCTCTTTGATAAGGATGCGGTCCTTATCTGAGAGCTTCGACTTGTCTGAGAAGAGATAATCCTCTGTACTCCAGAAAAAATCATTAAAAGTTGGTAGCGCATTACCGCTCGATAAAGCAAAATCATTTGATTCTTGATGCAGCAGAGCGATCGCTCTACCGACTTGGTGGAGCTGTTCCATCGTTGGTTCATCACCAATCTCTTCTCCATCTAGCCATGAGTACAAAACGCCATAGAGAGTTTGCCCTGACTCAGCATGCAGGCCTGAAACTATGTACTCATCCTTCACAGTGGCAATTGGCGTCGGTGTATTTATGCCGGAGGTCCGGTTCAGGTGGCGAACCCACTCAACTTCTGCCTGCATATTTTCGACGGTGCGGGTTGAGTTGATATTGATTCGCAGGGCGTACTTAACTCCAGATTCACTTTCGACGGCAAAGGTTGCATTAAATTCAAAGTTGATGCAAGAAACCTTTGCATCGTGAATACCATAATCACTTAGAAGCTTAGTTGCGAAAGCTGTCAATGAGTTTTGTTGTTGCTCTGCTGGTAGATCGAAAAACTCACTGCCCATTACTTACTCTCCATAATTTCGCCAGTCTCTGTGTTAATCGATTGTGTTGCAATTATAGATAAATGAGCTTCAATGATCGAGGCGATCTTCGCACCAATACCTGGCGTTGAAGCAATATCCTCAACCGAAGCTTTTCTTATTGCCGCTACCGATCCAAAACGCTCTAAGAGAGAGGCTCGTCGAGCCGAGCCGAGTTGTGGAATCTCATCTAAGACCGACTCCAACATAACCTTTGAACGTCGAGAGCGGTGGAAGGTAATTGCGAATCGATGCGCCTCATCTCTTATGCGCTGCAAAAGGTACAAACCTTCGCTACTGCGGGGCAAAATCAGTGGATCCTTGGAGCCTGGAATCCACACCTCCTCTAAACGTTTAGCTAAACCGCATAAAGCGATGTCGGTAATTCCTAACTCATCCAATGCACGTTGCGCAGCATTTACTTGTGGTTGGCCACCGTCCACAACTATGAGTTGTGGAGGGTATGCAAACTTACTTGGCTTGCCACCTAGTTCTGCGACCTCAGCTTCATTCTCTTTGCGATCATCGAGTAAACGTTTTAAACGTCGGGTAATTACCTGGTGCATGGCACGGGTGTCATCAAATCCTTCGCTGGTATCGATGATGAAGCGACGATACTCGCTCTTTTTTATCATTCCATCTTCAAAGACGACCATCGAAGCAACTACTGAGGTTCCTGAGATATTTGAGATATCAAAGCACTCAATACGCAGTGGAGTTCGACCTAGGTTGAGATGCTCTTCAATCTCTGTCAAAGCCTTACCGCTCACCGCTGCATCTGTAGCTCGTTTGCTGAGGTATTGAATCAGCGAGTATTGCGCGTTTCGCTTCACTGTGTCGAGAAGTTCAACCTTCTCACCACGTTGCGGAACTTTGATTTCAACCTTTGTCGATCCAATGGAACCAAGCCATTGTTCCAACTGATCCTTATCAACCGGTTCTGCGTTGATATAGATGTTTCGCGGAACTGCGATCGCCCCGCTGCCGTAGATTGAGTACAACAGCGCGGTTAACTCATCCTGTCCTTCAAGCACCATCTCTTGATCGACAATCCAAGAGCGTGAGCCCTTCACCGATCCACGTGTCATTGAAAAGATTGAGCCCGCTGCATGGAAGCCATCATGATAGATAGAGATGAAATCTCCATCCAGATCATCGGAGAAGTTGCCCTCAGTGGATTTTTGAGCTTTTTCAAATGATTCAATCTGATCCCTTAACCGTGCCGCTCTTTCAAACTCTTCATTTGCAGCGGCTGTATTCATCTCTTCATGCAGCTTGGGCAGGATGTTCTCCATGCCGGATTCCATGAACTCATTCAAACGTTCGGCTAACTTCTTGTGATCCTCTTTTGATATCCAATCAACACAAGGTGCGGCGCACTTGCCGATATCTCCCAGCAAGCACTGTCTTTTGCTGCGTTGGGCGCGCGTGAAGTTCGCCGATGAACAGGATCTAACAGGGAAAACCTTGAGCAACACCTCAAAGGTGTTTCGAAGCGCCCAGGCATTTGTGTAAGGGCCGAAGTACTTTAAGCCCGGACGCTTATCTTTTCGAGTAATAAAGATCATCGGATACTCATCATTGAGCGAGAGAGCCAAATACGGATAAGACTTGTCATCCTTGAACTGCACGTTGTACTTCGGTTGATACTGCTTAATCCAACTAAACTCCAGAGCTAGTGCTTCGAGCTCGGTACTGACAATCGTCCAATCAACCCGAACCGCTTCATGAACCATGCGATGGGTTTTGGTCGCCAAATTTGCCTGAAAGTAATTACTCAATCGATTCTTGAGGTTCTTAGCCTTGCCAACGTAAATGACCTTGTCCTGTTTGTTATAAAAACGGTAAACACCAGGATGTTCCGGAATATTGGTCGGCCGATAACTTTGAGGATCTGCCATGAGACTACTTTTTCGCTGGGGCTTTTCTATTTGACTTTAAAATTTCACCCAAGAATTGACCGGTGTAACTTTCCTTAACGGCCGCAACGTTTTCAGGAGTTCCCTCAGCGACAACTAATCCCCCACGGAAACCGCCTTCAGGTCCCATATCAATAACCCAGTCGGAACACTTGATGACATCAAGGTTGTGCTCGATAACAACAACTGTATTTCCTGTATCCACCAAACGATTGAGAACAGTCAAAAGCTTATTGACATCCTCAAAGTGCAGACCTGTTGTCGGTTCATCCAACACATAAATTGTTCGTCCAGTTGAACGACGTTGTAATTCTGTAGCAAGTTTTACACGTTGAGCTTCGCCACCAGAAAGCGTTGGTGCAGATTGACCCAGACGTACATAACCCAAACCAACATCATTCAAAGTCTTTAAGTAGCGGGCAATGGCAGGTACGGATTCGAAGAAGCCATGCGCCTCTTCAATCGGCATATTTAATACTTCCGCGATGGTCTTGCCCTTGTAGTGAACCTCCAGGGTTTCGCGGTTATAGCGCGCTCCATGACAAACCTCGCAAGGAACATAAACATCTGGCAAGAAGTTCATTTCAATAGTGATGGTTCCATCGCCTGAACAGTTCTCGCACCGTCCACCCTTCACATTGAAGGAGAAGCGACCCTGCTGATAACCACGAATCTTCGCCTCGCTGGTTTCGGCAAAGAGTGCACGAATCTTGTCAAAGACACCTGTGTACGTTGCTGGGTTAGAGCGTGGGGTACGTCCAATGGGTGATTGATCGACATGTACAACCTTGTCGAGATGCTCGATGCCTGTCACTGTTCGGTGACGACCTGGAACTAAACGTGCACCATTTAACTTGTTAGCTAAGGTTGTATAGAGAATGTCATTTACGAGAGTTGATTTTCCAGAACCTGAAACTCCGGTAACAGAGACGAAAACTCCCAGTGGAACTTCAACTTCGATGTCCTTAAGGTTGTTTTCCTTTGCACCCTTAACGACAAGCTTTCTCTTGGGATCAACAGCTCGGCGCTTCTTTGGGATCTCAATTGATTTGCGTCCAGATAGATAAGCGCCGGTGATCGACTCCTTGGAGGCGATTAAATCCTCGTAACTTCCTGAGACGACAACCTTTCCACCATGTTCACCTGCACCAGGCCCGATATCAACGATCCAGTCAGCGGTGCGAATTGTCTCTTCATCATGCTCAACAACGATCAAAGTATTTCCAAGGTTTCGTAAACGTGTGAGCGTTTCAATTAAGCGTTTGTTATCACGTTGATGCAAACCAATTGATGGCTCATCAAGTACATAGAGAACACCTACTAAACCGCTACCGATCTGCGTTGCTAGTCGGATGCGCTGTGCTTCTCCACCTGACAAAGATCCGGCTGGGCGGGCAAGAGATAGGTAATCAAGGCCGACATCGAGCAAGAAGCCAAGACGAGCATTGACCTCCTTCATTACTCGCTCTGCGATCTGTGCCTCACGCTTATTGAGCTTGATCTGCTTAAGGAAAGTTGCGCAATCTGCGATTGAAAGCTCACAGATCTCAGAGATGTTCTTGTTGCCGATTGTTACCGCAAGAACTTCAGGCTTGAGGCGGGCACCATTACAACTTTCGCATGCGATCTCACGCATGTACGCCTCGTACTTATCTCGACTGTAATCGCTATCTGTCTCTTCATGTCGGCGATGAATA
>JBEAVJ010000050.1:0-5347 GCA_041160995.1 Actinomycetota bacterium
GTTTCACCTTCGCGAGGCTGACGAACCTGACCTGTAACAACATCTCCCTTGCGCAGACCGTTCTTACGAACCTGCTGCAATGAAACGTAAACATCGTTAGGGCCTGGCAGGTATCCACCTGTGCGGATAAATGCGTAGCTTTCGAGAATATCGAGCAAGCCACCTACTGGAACGAGAACATCATCTTCGCTAAGGACCGGCTCGCGCTCTTCGCGCTGCCCACGGTCACGGTTGCGATCGCGGTTGCGGTCACGTCCACGACCACGGTCGTTACGATCAAAGCGACCACCACGGTCGTTACGATCATTTCCACCACGGTCATTGTTTGCCCGATCACTGTTATTGAGCGGCGCTGAATCATCATCGCCATCATCATCTGAATCTTGAGTGTTGTTTGAAGGCTTTGACTCCTTCTTGCGGTTGTTGCGCGCTTCGCGACGTGCTTCGCGTTCAGCCTTTGCAGCTTCGCGGTTCTTCGCCTGTAAATCAGCGATCCTGCGCCATCAACACCAAGTTGTGTAGCTACTGTCTTCAACTTAGGAAGGGTCATTGCAGCAAGCTCTGGACTATTTGAGCGAACTGGTTCAATTTCTGTTGTCATGTATATCTTTTCGCTATTGGCTCTAGGTTTTTTACCCTAAGGAACCTGGGATTTTGTTTGTGGAGACTTTTTCTTTTGTGACTTTGTCTGATGTGTTACTGGCTACTAGATGAGCCGTTCAGATGAGTAAAGGTTAGCAGGAGTGAGCGGGAATCTGCAAAATCAGGCTGTGACGACGGTAACCCCTGTGCGTGAAACCCCCAAAGGAATCATCTGGAACTTCTCCCCTGCGGCGCGCTCCAACTCAGCCGCCTCCGCATCTGCGCCTGTGTGAAGAACCAAAACTGTCGGACCTGCACCTGAAATAAATGCCGCAACTCCTGCTTTGCGAAGCTTTGTCATCAAAGCAAAGCTATGTGGCATCGCATCACTGCGGTAGCTCTGATGTAAGTAATCCTCTGTTGCGCTGAGCAATAGATCTGGGCGGTGCTGTAAGGCTTGCACTAAAACCGCTGTATTTATTGAGTTTCGAACCGCATCCTGATGAGGAATTGTTTCAGGCAGCATCTTGCGTGCCTTGGAGGTTGAAAGCTCAGTTGATGGAACAAAAGCAAGAGCAGAAATACGTGGGTCTACTTCAATGTTGAGTGATTGCGCAATTACTTTTCCGCGTTGGCTTTCCTGCCAAGCAACATTTGCACCACCGTAAATGGCTGCAGAAACATTGTCGGGATGACCTTCCATCTCATTGGCGATATTCAACATATCTTCATGAGACATACGCTCATTGCCACCAAGAACTAATGCGCGAGCAAGAGCTAAGCCGCCAACAATTGCTGCGGCAGATGAACCAAGGCCACGACCATGAGGAATCACATTGAGTTGTCGTAATGCGATTCCACGGGGACGTCCGCCTAAGAAATCAAAACCTTTGTACATCGCTTTGATTACTAAGTTCTTGTCAGTTGTTGGAACAGCATCTGCACCTTCGCCGGTGACATCAATATCAACGCCCGCTTCATCCATGACTTGCGCCATGTAGCGGTCATGCATATTTAACGCTAAACCAAGGCAGTCAAAGCCAGGACCCAAGTTTGCACTTGTTGCAGGAACTTGCACCTGCATTGGCTGAGCTTTAAAGGTTGGCTTCATTTTTTATGCAAGTCCCAATGCTTTAGCTGCGATCTTTGCATTGACAGGAACAACTACAGGCTTCTTCGCAGCTTCAAGTGCGTAAGGAATGTCCTTTAATCCATGTCCTGTCACGGTGATAACAATTGTCTTGTCCTTTGGCAGCTTGCCCGCCTTCTTGTACTTAATCAAACCTGCAAGACCTGCAGCAGATGATGGCTCAACAAAGATGCCTTCTTTAGCAGCAATTAAGCGGTATGCCGCAAGGATTTCGCGATCAGTTACTGAGTCGATGACGCCACCTGATGTGTCGCGAGCTTCAACCGCCTGCTGCCACGATGCTGGATTTCCGATGCGAATTGCGGTTGCAATTGTCTCTGGATTCTTAACAACTTTACCCTTAACGATTGGAGCAGCACCTGCTGCTTGGAATCCGTACATCATCGGTAGTTTTGTTGTCAGGCCATCCTTGTTGTACTCCTTGTAGCCCTTCCAATATGCAGTGATATTTCCTGCGTTACCAACTGGAAGTGCATGAATATCTGGCGCATCGCCCAACATATCTACAACTTCAAAGCTCGCTGTCTTTTGTCCTTCGATACGGAATGGGTTTACTGAGTTAACAAGTGCAACAGGGTAATTTTCTGAAAGTTCACGGGCAAGAGTTAAGCAATCATCAAAATTTCCGTTGACCTGCAAAATTGTTGAATCATGAATAACCGCTTGAGCAAGCTTTCCCATTGCGATCTTGCCCTTAGGAATAAGCACCGCTGGACGCATTCCAGCTTTAACGGCGTAGGCAGCAGCAGATGCTGATGTATTTCCTGTTGATGCACAGATAACAGCCTTCGCGCCATCTTCGGCAGCCTTTGAAATCGCCATTGTCATTCCGCGATCTTTAAAGGAGCCAGTTGGATTTAAACCTTCGTACTTAATCCAGACATTGTTTCCAAGAAGCTCCGAAAGGTTGCATGCATAGATAAGCGGTGTGCCACCTTCGCGCAATGAAACGATTGGTGTCTTCGCACTTACTGGAAGACGATCGCGATACTCCTCGATAACTCCGCGCCACTGATGTGCCCCAGTTGCCTTCTTTTTTGGAAACAACGCCATTAGTTCTGAGCCCCTTCAACGCGAATCACGCTTTCAACCTTGCTAACAATGTCCATCTTCTTAAGTTTCTCAATACATGCATCAAGTGCATCTTCTGATGCAGCGTGAGTGACAACGATCAATTCAGCATCTTCGCCTAAGCCTGCTTGGCGAACAGTTTGGATAGAGACATTTTCACTGGCAAAGGTCTGGGCAATCGAAGCTAAAACACCTGATTTATCAGCTACATGAAGACGCACAAAGAACTGTGATTTAACTGCGCCAATAGGTGCAATATCTAAATCTGCATAATCTGATTCGCCATATCCAACAGTTGAGTATGCAGCATGGCGCGCAACGGCAACCAAATCACCCAAAATTGCTGATGCGGTTGGTGCACCGCCTGCGCCACGACCGTAGAACATCAACTGTCCTGCAGCTTCGGCTTCGACGTAAACAGCGTTGAACGCGTTACGAACAGAGGCCAGTGGATGTGAGAGTGGCAAAATAACTGGATGGACTCGAACTGAGATCTCATCTTTAACAGTAAGTTCCGCGATCGCGAGCAACTTGATAACGCTGTTCATTGACTTTGCTGCAGCGACATCATCTGATGAAATCTTTGAAATACCTTCGCAATAAACCTCGTCGATAACCACTGTGCTGTGGAATGCAAGGCTTGCAAGCAAGGCTGCCTTTGCAGCAGCATCGTGACCTTCAACATCAGCGGTTGGATCTGCTTCTGCGTAACCAAGGGCCTGTGCTTCCTTGAGAACTTCATCAAAGGCGCGGCCCTCTTCATGCATCTTTGTCAGAATGTAATTTGTGGTGCCATTAACAATTCCCATAACGCGGGTGATCTGATCTCCCGCTAGTGATTCACGCATTGAGCGGATAATTGGAATTGCACCGGCAACAGCTGCCTCGTAATACAGATCTACTTTGGCAGCATCTGCTGCATTAAATAATTCATGGCCATGAGTTGCAAGCAGCGCTTTGTTTGCAGTGATGACTGATTTACCATTTTTGATCGCTTCTAAAATCAAACTTTTTGCAGGTTCAATTCCACCCATAACCTCAATAACGATATTGATCTTTGGATCAGAAACAATTGAGTGAAGATCGGTAGTGATGAGCGATGGATCTATGCCTTCGCGTGCTCCGGCGGTACGAACTCCAACTTTTAAAAGTTTAAGTACCGCACCTGAACGCTCAGAGAGCTCTTGCTCATCATCTTGAAGCAGGCGAGCGACTTGACTGCCGACAACGCCGCAGCCGAGCATGCCAATAGAGAGTTGTTTAGCGCCCGAGTTCATGGGGCTATTCTTTCACAGATGCTTTGATCGGCGTTAAATATCGAGCATCCGAAGATCATCTTCGGTCTCTCGGCGCACAATTACACGAGCTTTTCCATCTTTTACTGCAACAACTGGCGGACGAGGAACATGGTTGTAGTTACTCGCCATGCTTCGTCCATATGCACCGGTTGCTGGCACAGCTAATAAATCCCCCGGAATGATGTCATCTGGCAAATCAATTTCGCGAATCACGATGTCGCCAGTTTCGCAATGCTTTCCTACTAGACGGCTGGAAACATTTTTGGCGGTGCTGGTGCGATTAGCTAAAACAGTTGTGTACTCCGCGCCATATAGCGATGGACGAATATTGTCACTCATTCCACCATCTACAGATATGTAACGGCGATGTGAGCCATTTTCAAGGGTTACATCTTTAACTGTGCCAACTTCATACAGGGTAAACATTGTTGGTCCTGCAATTGCTCGACCCGGTTCAATGGAAATAGTTGGAACTTTCAAACCATGAGTTTGGCAGTTGCTATGAACCGCAGCAGCTAAAGCTTTCATTGCATCTCCTGGAACAACTGCAACATCGCCGGGGAGATAAGCAATGCCATATCCCCCACCAAGATCTAATTCAGGCAGCTCCTTTTTGAACTCATCACGGTAACGGGCTAGCAAGCCAATTAATCGTTGTGCTGAGAGCTCAAATGATTCATAACCAAAGATTTGCGAACCGATATGTGCATGGAAACCTCGAAGCTCTAATGATGAGTGAGTTTGAACCGCTGCGATCGCATCCCATGCAGCACCACTTGCAATTGAAAAACCAAACTTCACATCTTCATGTGCGGTTGCGATTGATTCGTGAGTGTGCGCTTCAATTCCGGGTGTTAGTCGCAATAGGACTCGTTGAACCTTGTTTGCTGTAACTGCAGCGGTGGCAACTCTTTGGATTTCATACAGCGAATCAATAACAATTGTTCCCACTCCGCTAGCAACAGCTTTTTCGATCTCAGCAACAGATTTGTTGTTTCCATGTAATTCGATCTTTGCTGGATCAATTCCACCAGCTAATGCAACGGAGAGTTCGCCACCAGTACACACATCGATGCCGATTCCGACATCCTTAATCCAGCGGGCAACTTCGGTACAAATAAAGGCTTTAGCTGCGTAATAAACAGTGCCTGCGTTAGCTCCGAAAGAATTGTTAAGCGCGGTATTCCAAGCTGTGGCGCGTGCACGAAAATCCGCTTCATCAATGAAAAAGGTTGGTGTGCCAAAA